>CAYMMH010000010.1:0-11842 GCA_964391525.1 uncultured Gammaproteobacteria bacterium
ATTAGGTCATAATACTTTTAGAGGTATAGAAACTGATATTAAAATAAAAGAAGTAGATCGTCGTCGTCATATGTATATAATTGGTAAATCTGGTACTGGTAAATCTGTTTTATTAAACAACTTAGCTATTCAAGATATAGAGAAGGGGCATGGAGTTTGTGTTATGGATCCTAATGGAGATTTGATTGAAGATATCTTAAATCGTATTCCACCTGAAAGAGCTGAAGATGTAATAATTTTTTCTCCATCTGATATAAAAAGACCTATTGGATTAAATTTATTAGAATATGATCCTCGTTATCCAGAACAAAAAACTTTTGTTATAAATGAAATGATAGGTATTTTTGATAAATTATATGATTTAAAAGCTACCGGAGGTCCAATGTTTGAACAATATATGAGAAATGCCTTATTATTAATTATGGATAGTCCGGAAACCGGGTCAACTCTAATGGAAGTTTCTAAAGTTTTAGCTGATGAAGATTTTCGTCGAATGAAATTAAGACTTTGTAAGAATCAAACTGTTGTTGATTTTTGGAGTAAGGAAGCTGAAAAAGCTGGCGGGGAAGCCGCTTTAGCTAATATGGTTCCTTATATTACATCTAAATTAACTCCTTTTATATCTAATGATATGATGATGCCTATTATTGGTCAACAAAATAGCGCTTTTAATTTTAGAGATATAATGGATAATCAAAAAATATTAATGGTTGATTTACCTAAAGGAGCTATTGGAGAAACTAACGCTTATTTACTTGGTATGATTATTGTTGGAAAAATATTAATGGCTGCTTTATCTCGAACTGATATTCCGCAAGAACAAAGAAAAGATTTTTATTTATATATTGATGAGTTTCAAAATTTTACCACTAATTCTATTTGTCAAATTTTATCTGAAGCTCGAAAATATGCCTTATGTTTAAATATTGCCCATCAATATATTGGTCAGTTAAGTAAGGGACAGGATACTCAAATTAAAGATGCAGTGTTTGGTAACGTTGGTACTATGGTAAGTTTTAGAGTAGGATCAGAAGATGCCGGAGTTTTGGTTAAAGAGTTTAGTCCTGTATTTAATGAATACGATTTAGTTAATGTTGGTCGAGGTGCTTTTGTAAAATTATTAGTTGATGGACAAGCAGTTAGACCTTTTTCTTTGCAAACTATTTGGCCCTTAATGGGTACTTTAAAGGAAGGTATGTCTAAAAATATACGAGAATTAAGTCGTCTTAAATATGGTCAGGATCGTAATATAATTATGAAGGAAATATCTCATCGTAATGTTAATTAAATAAAATATGGATTTAGCTTTTTATAAAAGTATTATTTTAGGTGCCGTTCAAGGTTTTACTGAATTTTTACCGATATCATCAACTGCTCATTTAATTTTAAGTTCTAAATTAATGAATTTAGAATCAAGTGAATTTATAAAAAGTTTTATTATTATAATTCAATTTGCTTCTATTTTGGCGGTTGTAGTTTTGTATAGAAAAAAAATTTTTAAAGATTGGGAATATTTAAAAAAATTATTTGTAGCTTGTATACCAACTGGAGTTTTAGGTCTTTTGGCTTATAAATTAGTTAAGAATTATTTACAAGAAAATTTAAATATAATAGCTTTGGCTTTGTTAATAGGTGGTATTATAATGATTATTTTGGAAAGGAAATATCAAGCTAAAAAAGACCAAAATGAGCTTAAAAATGATAGTCTTAGAGTAGATGATATAAAACACCTATCGTATAAACAATGCTTAATTATAGGTGTTTTTCAAGCTCTAGCGATGATTCCGGGAGTATCAAGATCAGCCGCTACTGTAATAGGTGGTTTATCGTTAGGTATTTCTCGTTCTTTTATAGTAGAATTTTCGTTTATTTTAGCTATTCCGACTATGTTGGCTGCTTCTAGTCTAGATTTGTTACAAACCGGATTTAATTTCACTAATAAAGAATTAATTTTTCTATTATTAGGTTGTTTTATATCATTTATCGTGGCTTGGTTTAGTATTAAATTTTTATTGAATTTTGTTCGTAAACATAACTTCAATGCTTTTGCTTGGTATAGAATAATATTAGCCATAATCATAATAATGGTTTTATATATTTAGTATAAAAATTATTTTCACAAACAAAAAACCGCTTTAAATTTTAAAGTGGTTTTTTGTTATTCTATCTTTTATTATAATGAAATTTTTATTCCTTGACCCATAGTGGAATTAATACTCAGGTTTTTTATAAATACTCCTTTAGAAGAAGCTGGTTTTGATTTTCTAATAGCGTCAATTAAGGTATTTAAATTTTCTTCCAGTTTTTTTTCTTCAAAACTTATTTTTCCTATAATGGCATGAACATTTCCAGTATCATCATTTTTAAAACTTATTTTTCCTTTTTTTAATTCTTCAACTGCTTTTACCGGATTATTAGTAACTGTTTCATTTTTAGGAGAGGGCATCAAACCTCTAGTTCCTAATATTTTAGCTATTTTAGCTAAATTTTTCATCATATCAATTTCGGCTATAGCAATTTCAAAATCAGTTTTTTCTGTTTTTCTTATTTCTTCAATTAAATTTTCGCCACCAACAATATCAGCCCCAGCTTCTTTAACAGCCTTTTCTTTTTCCGGAGAAACAAAAGCTGCTATTTTTACTGTTTTACCAGTTCCATTTGGTAAACTTACAGCCGATCTAACTTGTTGATCTCCTTTTTTAGGATCTATTCCTAAGCGAAAATGAGCTTCTACGGAAGCATCAAATTTAGCTTTATTTAATTCTTTACATAAAGCAATAGCTTCTGCAATAGAATAAGTTTTATTTTTATCAAATGTTTCTTTTTTCATATTTTTTAGTGGTAATAACGGATATTATCCTCCCACCTTAATTATAATTTATTTTATTTCTACACCCATTTGTCTAGCAGTTCCAGCAATTATTTTAGCGGCTTGCTCAACATCATCAGTATTTAAATCAGCCATTTTTATTTTAGCTATCTCATTTAATTGATCCTTGGATAAAGAACCAACTTTTTGAGTTAGAGGTTTACTTGATCCTTTAGAAATTTTAGCGTATTTTTTTATTAATTCTGAAGCTGGAGCTGATTTCATTATAAAGGTAAATGTTTTATCTTCATAAACAGTAATTTCAACTGGAACAACTTCGCCCATTCTATCTTTACTAGCTTCATTAAATTTTGAACAGAAATCTTGGATATTTAAACCATGTTGACCTAAAGCTGGACCGACAGGAGGAGCTGGATTAGCTGAACCGGCATTAACTTGTAATTTTATTTTTGTTAATATTTTTTTTGCCATATTATTTTTAATAGTTAAAAGAAGCAAACCGTTAAATGGTTATATAACTATTATTATATTTTTTTAATTTGTAAAAAATCTAATTCTACGGGAGTCTCTCTACCAAACATAGAAACACTTACTTTAATTTTTCCTTTAGCTTCATCAATATTAGTAACTTTACCTTCAAAATTTTTAAAAGGTCCATCGTTTATTTTAACTGTTTCTCCAACTATTATATCAATTTTAAACTTTGGTTCTTCTACTCCCATTCTTTTCATTAAAGCTTGAACTTCTTTTTCGCTGATCGGAGTAGGTAATGTTCCGATTCCAATAAAACCAGTAACATTAGGAGTATTTCTTACTATATACCACGATTCATCAGTAACTATCATTTCTACTAAAACATAACCTGGAAATATTTTTTCTTCAATAATTTTTCTTTTTCCATTTTTTATTTTTATTTTCTTTTCAATAGGAACCAAAACATTAAATATTTTATCACCAGCATCTAAATTTTCAATTCTTTGTTTTAAATTATGAGCAACATTTTCTTCATAACCGGAATAGGTGTGTAAAACATACCAACGACGTCCTTGATTTAAATTTTGTTTTGCCATATTTAATTGATATTATTTTATTAAGTTTGTTAAACCTAAATTGAAAATAAAATCCAAAGCACCTAAAAAAACAGCTATCAATAAACTTATACCTAAAACTAGAAAAGTATAACGATAAGTTTCTTTTTTGCTTGGCCAAGTAACCTTTTTCAATTCTATAATTGATTCCTTAAAATAATTACTAAGTTTTCCCATATTTGATTAAATTAAAAACAGCCATTTTTGGCTATATTCTTTATATCTACATATTAGTAAATTAAGTAAAAAGTGTCAAGAGAAAGAAATAAGTGCAAAATTGATTTTTTATTTTATTTATTGTATTATTATACTGTTATTAAATTTAAACATAAAATATATGGTTAGTCCTTATTTAATAAAGAAGAAAGAAGAGACTTTAAACATGAATGTTGATACTAAACAATTGTTTCAGTTAATTTATAAAAAACAAAATGATACAGGAAAAGATGATTCCGAGAAAATAATAGTTTCCGATATGGTTTCAAAATTATCATTTGTTTATGAAAAATTAAGAAATACAGTTGATTACGAAGATGAGTATTTACTTAGAAAAAATGCTATAAAGCGTATTTTTAAGAGACAAATAATGGTTGAAAGCATGATTAAAAATCTAGAGAGTAAGGAATTATCTATTCAATTATTAACTGAATTGATTCAAGCCGGTTATCTAAAAAATAATTCTATTCCCGAAAAGAAGATTTATGAAATAGCTGATATTATAGAAAAATATATAAAATTACAGAAATGTAGTTTCAAAAAAGAAAAGTTTTTCTTTTTTTCACTTAAAAAAAGAAATAAGAAAAGAACTAATAAAGCTCAAACCATTTTGATTAATTGGATAATTTCTTTAGCAGCTTCCGAGATAGAAGAAAATTTAGCTAAAGATGCTGTTAATCAAAAGGTTGTAAACAATGCTTTTAATATTTTACGTGATAGTATAAAACTTTCTCGCGACTTACCCTATGAAGAAGATTTGGATATTCAAATATACCTAGGTATAGTTAGAAATTTTCTAAATTATGATTCTGATTTATCAAGTTTTGTTTTATTTAAATATTATAACAAAAATTGGTCACATATCAGTGATAAAGAAATAGAGGATATATCTGATAAAATTGATGTTTTATATTTAACTATATCTCAACAATTAGAACATCCTTTATTAAAACAATTAGATAAAATAACCAAAGCTCATTCTTTATATTATTCCGTTATAAATGAGGCTGTAGAAAAGAATCCAATAAAAGTCTATGAACAGGCTTTAAATAGTCATAAAAATTTTATGGATTTAATGAAAGAAACTGGGGTAAAAAGATTTAAAAAAATAAAAAATAAACTATGGAAATCTGGAGTCAGAAGTATTCTTTATATTTTTCTTACTAAATCAATTTTTGTTATATTATTAGAAATACCGGCTGTTAAGTGGTTTGGAGAAAGTATTAATCCTTTTTCATTGGCTATTAATATTTCTTTTCCGGCTGTTTTATTATTTTTAATGATATTATTTACTTGGTCCCCGGCTCATGAAAATATGAAAAAAATATTAAACGGAATAGATGAAATAGTTTTTAGTGAAAAGAGACGTAAACATAGTATTTTAATAACTAAACCGGTTAAGAGAAATTTTGTCATGGATTTTATATTTAATCTTTTATATTTAAGCGGTTTTTTTATAACTATTTATTTTATAATTAAAGCTTTGGTTTATATTGATTTTAATTGGGTTAGTATTATTATTTTCTTATTCTTTTTAATGTTTGCTAGCTTCTTTAGTTTTAGAATTAAAAGGGATATAAAGAAATTTATAATAATAGAACCTAAAGAAAGTTTTTTTGGATTCATATTTGATTTTTTCTATACTCCAATTGTAGCTATGGGTAAATTTTTATCCAATAATATATCAAAAATAAATATTTTTATTTTCATTTTTGACTTCATAATCGAAGCTCCATTTAAAGTTTTTGTAGAAATGTTTAATGATTGGTTGAAATATATGAGAGAAAGAAAAGAAGATTTGGTTAATTAAAATATATGAGTTTATATATAGTAGCTACTCCCATAGGTAATTTAGAAGATATAAGTTTTAGAGCAATAAAAACCCTAAAAGATGTTGATTATATCTTAAGTGAAGATACTAGAGTAACTCAAAAACTATTAAAGTATTATGATATAAAAACACCGACTATATCTTTTCATCATCATTCTGGTAATCAAAAATATCAAAAAATATTAAACATTTTAAGTTCCGGAAAATCGTTAGCTTTAGTAAGTGATGCCGGAACACCAAATATTTCTGATCCAGGCGGAGAATTGGTAGCTTGTGTTAGAAAAGAATTGCCACAGGTTAATATTGAACCAATCCCGGGACCATCAGCTATAATTACGGCCTTATCGGTAGCTGGAATACCAGCTGATAAATTTTCTTTCTTTGGTTTTTTGCCACATAAAAAGGGCCGACAAACAATGATAAGTGAAATTTTAAATAGTAAATACCCAGTGGTTATTTATGAATCAAAATATAGAATTTTAAAATTATTGCAAGAATTAAAAGAAAAAAACTGTTGCAAAAAAATAATGATTTTTAGAGAAATGACTAAAATGTTTTATACTTTTTATAACCAAGATTTAGATAATTTATATAAAATATTTGAACAAGAAAAAGATGCCGGTAAAGGAGAATTTACTATTATTATTTATTAATATTTTTCTATGAGTAATTTTTATATCACTACCACCTTACCTTATGTTAATTCAGATCCTCATTTAGGATTTGCTAAAGAAATAATAAATGCCGATATAATCGCCCGTCATCGCCGACAATTAGGTGATAATGTTTTTTTTAATACCGGAACCGATGAACACGGGCAAAAGATTTATCAAAAAGCTAAAGAATTAGGTATAGATGTAATAGATTATGCCACTACTTATTCTAATAAATTTTTAGAATTAAAAAATAGTTTAAATCTAAGTTTTAATAATTTTATAAGAACAACTGATAAACATCATATTGAGGCAGCTCAAAAATTTTGGCAACTTTGCTATAATAATGGCGATATATATAAAAAAAATTATAAAATTAAATATTGTGTTGGTTGTGAAATGGAAAAAACTGATTCAGAATTAGATCACGGAGTTTGTCCATTTCATCCTAATGAAACCGTAGAAGAAATTAATGAAGAAAATTATTTTTTTAGATTTTCTAAATTTCAAAAACCATTATTAGATTTCTACAAAAATAATCCTGATTTTGTTAAACCTAAACATAGATTTAATGAAATAATAAAATTTGTTGAGGGTGGTTTGAATGATTTTTCAATCTCTCGACTAAAAGAAAAAATGCCTTGGGGTGTTCCTATTCCCGATGATGATTATCAGGTTATGTATGTTTGGTTTGATGCCTTAGTAAATTATATATCTTGTTTAGGTTGGCCAGATAATCTAAAAAACTTTAATGATTTTTGGCCGGCTACTCAAGTTTGTGGTAAAGACAATTTAAGACCACAAACAGCTATGTGGCCATCTTTATTACTATCAGCTGGATTGCAATTGCCAAAAGAAGTTTTAGTTTTTGGTTTTTTAACTTTAAATGGTAAAAAAATGAGTAAAAGTTCAAATAATATTATTGATTTAACAGAGCTTATTAATAAATATGGTTCTGATTCTGTTAGATATTATTTAGCTAAGGAAATTTCTACTTTTGAAGATGGTGATTTTTCTTATGAAAAATTAGAGAAACTTTATACCTCAGACTTGGTTAATGGTTTAGGGAATTTAGTTTCTAGAGTTTCTAATTTGATAGAAAAAAATGATATTAAAGTGAATTTACCAAAAATAGTTTTTTCCAATAATACTCCATTATTAAAAAAAATATCCAATGAATATGATAAATTTTTAACCGTTATGTCGGAATATAAATTAAATGAGGCTTTAGAGATTATTAATAGTAAGATTAAAAAAACTGATGAATTTTTAAGTGAAAAAGCGCCCTGGAAAATGAGCGACAAAAAAGAAATAAATGAAGTTTTACAAAAAGCGGCTGAAAATATTTTAGAAATTTCTATTTTAATTTGGCCTATTATTCCACAAGCGGCTAATGGAATAATATTACAATTTACCGCTGAAAAAATAATTAAAAAAGAAATATTGTTTCCTAAATTATTAAATAATTAAATATAATAATATGTCTACTTTGGATATAATTTTACTTGTTATTTTAGGTTCTTTCGTTTTTTATGGTTTTTATCTTGGTTTAGTAAAAATGGTTTTAGGTTTAATTTCTTCTATTTTATCAATAATAATTTCAGTTAATTTATATTTACATTTTTATCAATGGATGACTTTCTTTTTAAAATCTTTTTCAGAAAATACTGGAAAAATAATTTCTTTTATAGTAGTTTTTATAATAATTAGTGTAATTTTGGAAATAATTTTTAGAATTATAGCTAAGATATTGAAATTAATAACTTCTTTACCAATAATATCTTTTGTTAACGGATCTCTGGGTGGAGTTTTGGGTCTAATTCAGGGTATATTAATTATTGGTGTTGTTATCTTCGTTATTTCTCATTATGTTGAAGAAAATCAAAAAGTGGTTGAAATTATGCTTAGTTCTAATTTAATTCCAATTTTCTTTAAAGTAATAAATTGGATAGCACCATTATTTCCAGAAGCTTTAAAAATGTTAAAATCAGTTGTTATTATAAAATAAAGCTATGGACATAATTTCAGTTATTAATGATTCTGATTTAAAAGTAGTTGTTGATAGATTAAAATTAGGCCAAGTAGGCATTATGTTATCGGACACTATTTACGGTTTAAGTTGTGCTATAGATAATAGGGAAGCAATTAATAAAATTTATCGGATAAAAAAAAGAAATAAAAATAAATCATTTTTAATTTTAGTTGGAGATTTTAAAATGTTAAAAAAATATTTTTTGTATAATAAAAAGCAAGAAAATATTTTAAAAGAATATTGGTTAAATATTAAAAAACATCCTGGTACTTTTATTCTATCACCTAAAAAGAATTTGGTTGAATTTTTAAAAATTGATTTTAATCAAGGGGTGGGGGTTCGTTTGCCAAAAAATGATTTTTTAATTAAAATAATAAAGTCATTAAATCAACCAATTATTTCTACTAGTTGTAATTTAAGTGGACAAAAGAATTTGAATAACTTTAGAGAAATAATTTCTTTTTTTAATAATATTTCGGAGAAGCCCGATTTTTTGATTAAATTTAAAAATATAAAACCAAAAAGAAAGGCATCACAAATTTTTGATATCAGAAATGATAAAAATATAAAAAGACTTAGATTTTAAATTATGAGTGAAAAATCAAAAAAAATTTTAAAAAACATTTTTAGAACATTGGTAGTTTTAATAATAACAGCCATTATTTTTTTTAGTGGAACATATTTAGCTTTATACAATAAAACTTTTAATCAAATTTCTCAGAAAGAATCTTTGTATTTAGGAGTATTAACCGGAAAGTATAAAAAAATTGATGGAAAATGGGCTAGAAATATTGATTTTGATTATTATTGGGAAGTCTGGGATATATTAAAAGATACTTATGTAGATAAAGATAAAATTACTGATAAAGAATTATTTTATGGTTCTTTAAAGGGTTTAGTTTCTTCTTTAAATGACCCTTATTCAGAGTTTATGAATCCAGTTGAAAATGAAGAATTTAATAATGATATGTCTGGTACTTTTGACGGAATAGGAGCTGAATTAGGTATAAGAGACAATATTTTAACCATAATATCTCCAATTGATGGATCACCGGCTCAAAAAGCGGGAATAATGGCTGGAGACAAAATATTAGAAATAGATGGAGAAAGTACTCAAAATATGAATATTAATGAAGCAGTTAGCAAAATAAAAGGAGAAAAGGGAACTGAAGTAATCTTAAGTATTTTTAGAGATGGTTTTGAAGATATAAAAAAAATACCAATAATTAGAGATACTATAATTATAAAAAGTGTTAGTTATAAAGAATTAGATGATGATATATTTTTAATTTCAATTGATTCTTTTAATAATGATACTAAAGAATTATTATTAGAAGCTATTAACAAAATAAATGAAATAAAACCAAAAGGGGTAATAATTGATTTAAGAAATAATCCAGGGGGTTATTTAGATACAGCCGTAAATGTATTAGGAGAATGGATTAATGGTAAAGTAGCAGTTATAGAAAAATTTGGTGATGGCAAAACTACGGAGTATAAAGCTAACGGCAATAATGGTTTAGAAAATTATAAAACAGTAATATTGATAAATAATGGAAGTGCTTCAGCCTCTGAAATCGTAGCTGGAGCCTTACATGATTATGATAAAGCTATAATTATTGGAGAACAAAGTTACGGGAAAGGATCTGTCCAAATGGTAGAAGATTTATCAGACGGATCAGCTATTAGAATTACCGTAGCTGAATGGATAACTCCTTATGGACAAAGCATAAATAAAACAGGAATAAAACCTGATATAGAAGTTGAACTTACTTATGAAGATTATTTGAATAATCGCGATCCACAACTTGATAAAGCTAAAGAATATTTTAAATAAAAAATATGAAAAATAAAAAAAGAACTAAATTTATTTTTGTCGTTGGCGGAGTTATGTCTGGTGTCGGAAAAGGTATATCAGCCGCTTCCATTGGACAAATTTTATCCAATAAAGGTTATAATACCAGTATTATCAAAATAGATCCCTATATTAATATTGATGCTGGAACTATGAACCCCATAGAACATGGCGAGGTTTTTGTAACTGATGATGGAGATGAAACTGATCAAGATCTTGGTAATTACGAAAGATTTTTAAATAAAAATATATATAAAGAAAATTACATGACTACTGGTCGAATTTATCAATCAGTTATTAGTAAAGAAAGAAATTTAGAATATGGTGGTAGATGTGTTCAAGTGGTTCCTCATATACCCGAAGAAGTTATAAATCGTATAAATAGAGCAGCTAAAAAAACTGAGGCAGAAATTATGGTTATTGAGATAGGAGGAACAGTTGGTGAATATGAAAATCTATTATTTTTAGAAGCGGCTAGAATTATGAAATTAAAAAATCCTAAAGATATTTTATTTGTTATGGTTTCTTTCTTACCAGTACCTAGTAAACTAGGCGAAATGAAAACTAAGCCAACTCAACATGCCGTTAGAACCTTAAATTCTTCCGGTATTCAACCTAATTTTATTATTGCCAGATCAGAACAAGATATTGATAATATAAGAAGAGAAAAGATTGCTTTACATTGTAATATGAATAAAGAAGATGTTATAGCTGCACCTGATATTGAATCAGTTTATGAAATACCTTTAAACTTTGAAAAAAATAATTTAGGTAATAAAATTTTAAAAAAACTTGGTTTAAAATCTAAGGCTAATGAAGAATCTAAAAAGAATGAAAAAAAGTGGGCAAATATGGTGCATAGTTTAAAAAATAATAAACAAGAAGTAAAAATAGGAATTGTTGGAAAATATTTTGCCAGTGGCGATTTTTCTTTAACTGATTCATATATTTCCGTTATTGAAGCTATAAAACATGCTGGTGCCTATAATAAAGTGAAACCAAAATTAGAATGGATTGCCGCCGAAACCATAGAAAAAAAAGGTATTGGATGTTTGAAAGGTTTAGCTGGAATAATAGTTCCTCAAGGTTGGGGAAGTAGAGGTTCAGGAGGAAAAATTAAGACTATAAAATATTGTCGGGAAAGAAAAATACCTTATCTTGGTTTGTGTTATGGAATGCAAATGGCGGTTATTGAATTTGCTCAAAATGTTTGTGGTTTAAAAGATGCTTGTAGCGAAGAAATAAATCCAAAAAGTAAACATAAAGTAATTCATATTATGCCCGGTCAATCTGAAGTTATAAAAGCAAAAGGTTATGGAGGAACTATTCGTTTAGGA
>CAYMMH010000011.1:0-11663 GCA_964391525.1 uncultured Gammaproteobacteria bacterium
ATACTGGAATCTATATTAAACACAACTGATTGATAAGCTAAATCCGGATCAAAAGAAGAAACTGTATTATGCCAAATTATTTGACGATTTTTTAACTCTATTTTTATTCCGCCATTTTCAAATATTTGTATTTTTTGACTAATAATTTTGGTGGCTTCTTCCCTGGTTAGCCCACCCATGTTTATATCATTAAAATAAATATTAGGATAAATTTGATTGGAAAAGAAAGTATTAAATATAAAATTAAAAGACAATAAAAAAATAAGTAAGAATAAAATAATACTCAAACTTATAAAAATAGTTTTTTTAGTTTTATCTTTCATACAAACTTATGTTTTTTATTAGCGATCTTCTTCAACTGTTAATATTTCATTTAAAATATCAATAGATTGTTTTCTCTTATTAATTGTTTCTAAATCATCTAAACTTATAATAAAATTTATTTTTTCACCAATTTTTAAATCTTGAGGTAAAAAACTTATTGGCCATAATAATTCTTTATTACTTTCTTCATTATATAAGACCACATTTTCTTCGGAAAATTTAATAATAACAAAAGATTTTTCCATATTTTATTCTTTAATTTTTACTTTAACTGATTTTCCTTTATATGTTTTTTTTAAAATTATGGATAAAACTCCATTTTCTAAAATGGCTTCCATTTTTTCCTCATTAACTTCTTCTGGTAATATTATAGTTCGAGAAAAAGAGCCAAAATAACATTCTTGTAAAAAATAATCATTATCATTTATGTTTTTATCAGATTCTCTTTTACCCTTAATAGTTAAAATATCTCTATTTAAAGAGATTGATAAATTGTTCGGTTGAACTCCAGCCATAGTAGATTTAACTATTATTTCCTCTGGAGTTTGATAAACATCAACTAATAATTGCCCCTCAGATAATTCAGTATCCATCCAATTCAAAGAATGCTCTTCTGTTTCGTTAGAGGTTGAAATTTTATAAGAATTAGATTTATTTTTTTTAAATATATTCATAATAATAGAGTGGGCATAGATGGACTTGAACCATCGACCCCCGCCTTATAAGGGCGGTGCTCTAACCAACTGAGCTATATGCCCCAAATATTTTTGGGTGGGTATATCCCGACTTGAACGGGAGACCTCTACGATGTCAACGTAGCGCTCTAACCAACTGAGCTATACACCCCAAAAAACAAAAACTGACCGTCTCCTGTTACTATTTCGGTTTAACCATAAAAATATTAGCATTATTAAAATATTTTATCAAGTTGTTTTTTTATACTTAAAATAACATCTTTCTCCACTTCTTTGATTGGACGATTAACCGTAGCTTGAGCTATTTTTTTAGTTCCTTCTGGTTTTAAATTTTTTATTAAACTTAAAGCATCAATATTTTTAACCGAACAAACACTTATATCGGTTTTAAAAATATTATTATTTGAATTATGAACTATTAAAGTTTTATCAGAAAAATCAATTTTATCTTCATCGGATAAATATTGATTTTCTAAAACCGACATTTCAGTTAAGGAATAAAAAATAACTATTACTTTAGCCGTTGGTATACTAATAATTAATTCATCTATAATATCTTGCAAGTTTTCTTCACTAGATTTAGTTATTTGAAAATCATTTTTAAATAAAGTAGCCCAGATTATACTATTATTTTCATTGGTTGATAAATTATTCAAAACTCTTCCCCATAATTTTAAAGTATTTAAACTACGAGATCGGTATAAATTAGCTACTATTTCTTCTCGTCGAGCTCCCAGTTCTATTAATATAGAAGTTATAGATAAAACTCTTGGTGTAATGTTAGGAGTTTTAAAACTTTTAGTTCTAAAAATTATTCCGGTTAATAAACAAGTAGCAATATCTTCATCAATTAATTTTTTATTATAATCATTCATTAGATTAAATATTATTTCAGTAACTGAAACAGCTTTTAGATCTAATATATTAAGTTGTCCAAATTCTTCATTTTCTGGACTTTGATCTATATTAATAATTGGGGTTTTATAAAAAAATTCTATATTATTATCATAAATTCTACCTAACGACTCTAAATCTTGACTATCAATTGTTATAATTAAATCATATTTAAAACCACTAACATCAGAACTTATATCTTTTTCCGTAAAAAATCCATCTTGAGGTGAAATTATAAAATTAAGTTTATTATTTTCTATAACATATTTTATTTGACTAACTTTAGCATTTTTTAAATCTACCGAAACTACAAATTTAGTTAAATTTTCTAAAGAATTTTTTATAGAAGAAAAAAATGGTAAAAATTTAAAAGATTCCATTGGAATTTTAAAATTATCAGTTTTTCTCATTTGTTCAGCACCAATTTCAACATTTTTACCAATTTTTTTTAAAAATAAAAAAAGAGCTAAAGAGGCTGAGATAGCATCTCCATTCCAATCAATAGGAAAACTTATAAGAATATTCTTTGACTTTTTTATTAAGTTAAAAAATTGTTGATTTGTATTCATTATAGACCTTAAAAATATCAATAAAATACTATATATTGATTTAAAAAAATAGTCAACACCAATTGACCAGCTATATTAATTTTGATAAGATAATACTATAATTTATGAGAAAAAAAGATGAAAAAAGAAATGAATAAAACATATAATCCTAGCGACTGGGAGGATGATATCTACAAAAAATGGGAAAAATCAGGTTATTTTAATCCGGATAATTTGAATTTACCTGAAAATACCCCAAATTATACCATGGTTTTACCTCCGCCTAATATTACTGCCAAACTTCATATTGGTCATGCTTCTATGTTGGCCATAGAAGATTTATTTATAAGATTTCATAGAATGAACGGTTACAGAACTCTTTGGATACCGGGAACTGATCATGCGGCCATAGCTACACAAAACGTAGTAGAAAAAAATTTATTAAATGAAGAACATAAAACTAGACATGATTTGGGAAGAGAAAAATTTTTAGAAAAAGTTTGGGATTTTTTAAATGAAACTCAAAATACCATATTAAATCAAACAAAAAAAATGGGTTCTTCTCTTGATTGGAGTCGTCAAGCTTTTACTTTAGACAAAAAAAGACAAGAAGCTGTAAAAAAAATGTTTAGTGATATGTATAATGAGGGAGTTATTTATAGAGGTGAAAGGGTAATTAATTGGTGTCCTCGTTGTCAATCAACTTTAGCTGATGATGAAGTTGAATATAAAGAACAACAAGCTAAACTTTATACATTTAAATATAATAAAGATTTTCCCATTTCTATTTCCACTACTCGTCCTGAAACTAAATTGGGTGATGTGGCCATTGCCGTAAATCCCAAAGATGAGCGATATAAAAAATATATTGGGCAAACAATAGACACTGAATTTTGTGGCCAAAAATTAAAGATTAAAATAATAGATGATATAAGTGTGGATATAAATTTTGGAACAGGAGCTTTAGGGGTAACTCCGGCTCATTCCATAATAGATTCTCAAATGGCTCAAAAAAATAATTTATCCACCATAAAAGTTATAGACGAGCAAGGATTAATAAAAGAAAATTTTGGAAAATTTTCTGGTCAAAACGTTCTACAAGCCAGAACCATGATTATAGAAGAATTAAAAAAACAAAATCTTATAGAAAAAGAAGAAGAAATAAATAATAACTTATCAATTTGTTATCGTTGTGATACCCCTATTGAACCTCTACCTTCTAAACAATGGTTTGTAAGTGTTGATAAAAAATTAGATCGTTTAAATGGTAAGTCTTTAAAAGAAAAAGCTTTGGAAGTAGTTCAAAAAAAACAAATAGAATTTATTCCGGATCGATTTACTAAAAGATATATGGACTGGACTTCTAATTTACATGATTGGTGTATTAGCCGACAAATTTGGTTCGGACATCAAATTCCAGTTTGGTATAAAAATGATAATATTCATGTTGGAGATAAACCGCAAGAAGAAGACTGGATTCAAGATCCTGATACTTTAGATACTTGGTTCTCTTCTGGAATGTGGACTTTTTCAACTTTAGGTTGGCCAGAAAATTTTGTAAATAATAAAAAAAATAATGAATTAGAAAAATATCATCCAACTCAAATGTTAGAAACTGGTTATGAAATTATAACTTTATGGGTATCCAGAATGGTTATTATGTCACTTTTTTCTTTAAATGAAATTCCTTTTGAAAAAGTTTATCTTCATGGAACGGTGCTTGATCAAAATGGAAAAAAAATGAGTAAGAGCAAGGGCAACGGAATAGATCCTTTAGATGTTATAAAAGAATTTGGTACTGATGCCTTAAGATTATCTCTTTTAATTGGTAATACTCCCGGAAATGATATGCGTTATAGTGAAGAAAAAGTAACCAGTAATCGTAATTTTATAAATAAACTTTGGAATATTAGCAGATTCATAATAAGTAATACTGATGATTTATCGGATGATTATGATAGAAATAATTTAAGCTTAAGTGATAAATGGATATTAAATCGTCTTAATAATTTAATAATAGAATCTAAAAAAGATTTACAAGAATATCAGTTTTCCTTAATTGGAGACAAACTAAAAGATTTTACTTGGAATGATTTAGCTGATTGGTATATTGAAACTAAAAAATTTGAAAAAAATGAAAATAATAATAAAATATTAATTTTTATACTAAAAAATATTTTAAAATTATGGCACCCTTTTATTCCTTTTATAACTGAAGTTATTTGGCAAGAATTAGGAGAAAAAGAAACAATAATGATTGCTCCCTGGCCTCAAGATATAAATATCTCTTTCAATTCTGAAGAACAAAATTTTGAATTAATAAAGGAAATAATTATAGCTATAAGAAATGCTCGTTTTATTAATAAAGTAGAACCTAGCAAAAAAATTAAAGCCGTAATTATGGCTGACGATAAAGAATTATTAATTAAAGAACAAAAACATCTTATTCAAAATTTAAAAACCGGTATTTCGGAAATTGAATTTATTTCTACTAATACTACAAAAGACAAAAATAATGTAATTCTAATAAATGTTGGAGCTATTGAAATTAATTTATTGGGAGCCATAGATGAGGAAAAAGAAAAAATACGTCGTAATAAAGAAATTGAAAATTTAAATAAAATAATAAATATTATTGAAAATAAATTAGCTAATAATGATTTCATTATTAAGGCTCCGTCAGAATTAATTAAAAAAGAACAAGAAAAATTAAAAAATTATAAAATAGAATTAGAAAAATTAACAAATAATATATAAAATATGTCATTAAAAAAATATTTATTAACGATGTCCGGTCTTACTTTACTTTTATGGATTATTTTTATTTGGTTAATAAATTCCATTAATCCTGAAACTACTAATTGGTTTGGTTTTGCTTTTTTCTATTTTTCTCTATTTTTATCTTTAAGCGGAACAATGGCTTTAATCGGTTTCTTGATTAGAAAAAGATTTTCTAAAACTACTTTAAATTTTTATTTAGTAAAAACATCCTTTAGACAATCATTTATATTTTCTTTCTTAATAACCACTGTTTTGTTTATGTTGGCTGAACATATATTTTCTTGGTTAAACATCCTTATCCTTATAATCATACTATCAATTATTGAATACCTCTTAATTAATAAAAAATAATAAAAAAAATATGAAAGAGAAATTATTAAAAATAAAAGATGAAATAATGAAGAAATTAAATAAGGTTGAACTAGACGAAGAATTAAAAGAATTAGAAGATAAATACATGAGTCGAAAAAGTGAATTTAATTCTTTAATAAAAAATATAAAAAATTTAGATATTGATTTAAAAAAAGAAATAGGTAATTTAGCTAATTCTATTAAAAAAGAAATAAATGAAAAAATAATAGAAACTAAAAATAATCTTAATAAAAATAATTATTCTGAAATAATTGATCCAACCTTACCGGGAGAAATATTAGAAAAAGGACATCTTCATCCCATTACTATAGTTAGAAATGAAATAGAAGAATTATTTTCATCTATGGGTTTTATGATTTTAGAAGGACCAGAATTAGAAAGTGACTATTACAATTTTTCAGCTTTAAATTTTCCTAAATATCATCCAGCTAGAGAAATGCAGGATACTTTTTTCATAGATGCTAAAAATAAAGATGGTGAATATGACACTATAATGAGGACCCAAACTTCTCCTATGCAAATAAGAGCTATGGAAAAATATGGAGCTCCGCTTAAAGCTATTATGCCAGGACGTTGTTTTAGAAATGAAGCGACTGATGCTCGTCATGAACATACTTTTTATCAAGTAGAAGGTTTAATGATTGGAGAAAATATTAATTTTTCTAATTTAAAAAACTTTTTAGAAACAGTTGGTAAAAAACTATATGGTTCTAACACTAAATTAAGAATGAGACCCAAGTATTATCCTTTTGTTGAACCAGGAAGTAACGGTGAATATACTTGTTTTCTATGCCAAGGAAAAGGTTGTCGAGTATGTAAACATAGTGGTTGGTTAGAAGTTTTAGGTTGCGGAATGGTTCATCCGGAAGTTTTAAAAAATGCTGGAATAGATCCTAAAAAATATTCAGGTTTTGCTTTTGGTTTTGGTTTAGATCGTTTAACTATGTTAAAATATAATATTGATGATGTCAGACTTTTAAATAGTGGGGATCTAAGATTTTTAAAACAATTTTAAAATATTTAAATAAATTAACTATATGAATATCTCATTAAATTGGTTAAACGAATATGTCAATTTATCAAACGTTGATCCAGAAAATATAAAAAATAAATTAACTACTCATACTGTAGAAGTAGAAAAAATAATTCAACAAAAAGACTTATTTAAGAATGTAGTAGTGGCTAAAATTTTAGAAATTAAAAAACATCCTCAAGCAGATAAACTACAATTGGTTGTAGTTGATGCTGGAAATAAAGAAAATATTGAAGTAGTATGCGGAGCTTCTAACATTGCTGTCGGACAAATAGTTCCTTTAGCAAAAATAGGAGCTATATTACCTAATAGTTTAGAAATAAAACCAACTATAATTAGAGGAGAAAAATCTAATGGAATGTTATGCGCGACTGATGAATTAGGATTAGGAACTGATCATAGCGGAATAATGATATTAGATAATAAAGCTAAAATCGGTCAAGATTTTGGTTTATACCTAAATTTAAATGAAATTATTTTAGAAATTGATAATAAATCTTTATCAAATCGTCCTGATTTATGGAATCATTATGGTTTAGCCAGAGAATTAAGTGTTATTTTTGATAAAAAATTAAATAATTATGAAACTAAAAAAATAAAAATTAAAAAAAGTAAAACTCCAATAGAAAATATTAAAGTTGAAATAAAAGCTAAAAATTTGTGTAAAAAATATTTAGCTCTGAAAATAGACAATATAAAAATAGACGAATCGCCTACTTGGTTAAAAAATAAATTAACCGCTATTGGTTTAAATCCTGTAAATAATATTGTTGATGTTACTAATTATATAATGATGGCCATTGGACAACCTCTTCATGCCTTTGATGCTGAAAATATAAAAAAAATAATAGTTCGTCGAGCCGAAAAAAATGAAACCATAATAACATTAGATGATAGGGAAAATAAATTAATAGAAGATGATTTAGTTATCGCTTCCGAAAAAGAAGCTATAGCTCTAGCCGGAGTTATGGGTGGAAAAAATAGTGAAATAAATAATGCTACTTCTTCTATCGTCATAGAATCAGCTAATTTTGATGCTGTTTCCATAAGAAAGACCGGTCAAAGACTAAATTCCAGAACTGATGCAGTTATGCGTTTTGAAAAAGGATTAGATCCTAATCTTTGCCAAATAGCCATAGAAAAAGCAGCTGAAATGATAAAAGAAATATGTACAACAGCTATTTTTCAAAACGATCTAATAAGTGAAGGGATGTATGAAGATGAGGAAAAAACCATAAACCTAGATTTAGTTTGGACTGAAAAGATTATTGGACAAAAAATAGAAGATAAAAAAATAAAAAATATTTTAGAAAAATTAGGATTAAAAATAAAAAGAATAATTCCAGCTTCAATTAACAATGGAGAAACTTGGGAAATAATTATTCCTTCCTGGAGAAAAAAAGATTTACAAATAAAAGAAGATCTAATAGAAGAAATAACCAGAATTTATGGTTATGATAATTTAGTTTCCAATGTCCCAGAAAACAAAATATTCCCTCCGGAAAAAGATGCTGAATTAGAATTAATAAAAAAAATAAAAAATATATTATCTTTAAGTTATAAAATGACTGAAACTTATAACTATTCTTTTGTTAGTGAAGAACAATTAATAAAACTTAACTCTAATCCAAATACCTATATAAAATTATTAAACCCTTTGTCATCTCAATATACCATGTTGAAACAAACCCTTTTAACAAACATGTTATCTAATGTTAAAACTAATCAATCTAAATATGATAAAATCTTTTTATTTGAAATAGATAATATATTTCTTCCTATTGCCAGTGGACCCGATAAAGATACTAAAAAAATAGAAAAATTACCTTATCAAGAAAAAAAATTAGGTCTTATACTATCTAATAATTCTAAGCAAAATTTTATTATTTTAAAAAATGTAATTTTAAATGCTTGTTTAGAAATCAACAATAATAAAATAATAGATTTTTTACCAACTGAATCAATAATAACCTGGGCTAACGATAAAGAAAAATGTTTAATAATGTTAAATGGAAAAGAAATAGGATATTTAGCTTCAATTAATAATGAAACTTTAAATAAAAATGGAATAAAAAAACAAACTGTTTATGCTGAAATAAGTTTAAAAACATTATTGAATACTATAATTGCTGGATCAGCCAAACAATATCAAGCTATTCCTAAATTTCCGGCCATTAACCGAGATTTAGCTTTTGTAATCAATCAAAAAATATTATATAATGATATTAGTAAGGAAATAAATAAATTTCACCCTCTTATCAAAGAAGTTGAATTATTTGATGTTTATTCAGGACAAAATTTAGAAGCTAATAAAAAAAGTATGGCTTTCCATATTTTATACCAGTCCAATGAACGAACTTTAAATCATGAGGAAATAGAAAAAATCCAAAAAAGTTTAATAAAAAACTTACAAGAAAAATTTGATGCTCATATTAGAGATTTCTAGATCTCTTTTAAATAAAAATTAATAAAAAAATATGTTTGAAACAAGTAGAGATATATTAAATATATCTATTTCCACTGCTGTAGTAGTTTTAGTTATATTTCTTTGTACAACCTTGTATTATTTAATTACTAATTTAAAGAGAATTAATAAAATTAGCCGACAAATAGAAAACGGAGTTGATAAGGTAGATAATCTAATTGATTTAATAAGAAGCAAACTAACACAAAGCAATTCTTATCTTATGTTATTAGGAAACTTAGTAGAAAAAGGTCTTGATTTTTTTAATAACCGGAAACAAGAAACGAAGGAGGAATATGAAAATAATGATAAAAAAACTAACAAAAAAACAAAAAAGTAGATGAAAAAAATTATTTTAACTGGTGATAGACCCACTGGACAACTTCATATTGGTCATTTATTTGGATCATTATTAAATCGGGTTAAATTACAATCGGATTATGATACCTATATTATGATAGCTGATGTTCAAGCTTTAACTGATAATTTTAATAATCCTGAAAAAATTAGAGAAAATGTCATGGAAGTAGTTTTAGATAATTTAGCCGTTGGTATAGATCCAAAAAAATCAACTATCTTTATACAATCATTAATTCCAGAAATAGCCGAATTAACTGTTTTTTATTCTAATTTAGTAACTATTAATAGATTACAAAGAAATCCAACTGTTAAAGAAGAAATAAAACAAAAAAAAGAATTATTTAAAGATAGTGTTACTTATGGATTCTTGGGTTATCCAATCAGTCAAGCAGCTGATATTACCGCTTTTGATGCTGATTTAGTTCCGGTAGGAGAAGATCAATTACCAATGCTAGAACAAACTAGCGATATTGTAAAAAGATTTAATAATATTTATGGAAAAACTTTGAAAATACCTGAGGCCTTAGTAGGAACATTCGGAAGAGTTAAGGGATTAGATGGTAATAACAAAATGAGTAAAAGTTTAAATAATGCTATATATATAGCTGATTCCCCTGAAATAATAGAGAATAAAATAAAAAAAGCATTTACTGATCCTAAAAAAATAAAATTAAATGATAAAGGTCATCCTGAAAATTGTAGTGTTTATTATTACCATCAAATATTCAACTCACCTAATTTAAAAAATATAAAAAGTGAATGTCAAAATGGACAACGAGGTTGTGTTCAATGTAAAAAAGAATTAAGTGAAAATATTATTAAATTCTTAAAACCAATACAAGAAAAAAGAGAGTATTATAAAAACAATCCTAAATTGGTTGAAGATATATTAAAAAATGGAACACAAAAAGCCAGAGAAAAAGCTGAAGAAACATTAAAGAAAGTAAAGGAAAAAATGAGATTAAATTATTTTTAATATATATCAAATTATACATAAAAAATAAAACAACCCAAAAGGTTGTTTTATTTTATTAAATATTATGTTATTAATTATTTTTAATACAACGAACAGGAAAGCCCCAAGAAGTAAAGGTAGTAGGACTGGAAATCCAAGGATTATCATAATAAAAACGACGATAAATAGCATTGTGAATAAAACTTGAAGTCCAAAAAAAAGCGACACTACCACGAAGATCAAAAGCACCAGTAGACCAATAACGATAGCCAGCTGGTAAAGCATTAAACCCTGAAGAATTATTAGTTTCTTGATTATTACCAATAGCACAAGCAGTGGTATGAGATTGCCAACCATAATTAGAAGCTAATGCTTTGGCAATATAACCATCAGTTACGTTACATCCGTCACTATTATAATCAGGATTAGTAATAACATAATCTATTAACTCTGTCCATTCTTCATTTGATGGCATATGCCAACCATCAGGGCATATTCCTTGATGATTAAATTCTTGATAATCATAATACATAGCTTCATCCCATTGATATAATCCTCCTTCTATATTACAATATGATTCTTCGTTATTCCAACAATATTTCTCAATATCAGAATCAACAGTTTGATTATTTGTATTTATAATCATTTCTCCAACATTTAAATTCTCTGCCATCCAACATTGATCCCCAAGTTGAACAGTCTCATAAGATTGATTATTTCTTTCATCTAGTAATATTCCACAAGTCCCAGAAGATGGAATAGAACAACTATTTGTTAATATTCCATCAGGAGTAGCACATTTTTCTCCTTGAGATAAATTGGCAATTTGGCCACCTAAACAAAAAGAAATTTGATAAGAAGAATTATTTGTTTCTGTTGGAGTATATATATATTCATTATTGGAAGAACTACAATCTCCATCAGCTGGTGTAGGAGCTTGAGGAAAATCAGACATATACACTATTCCATTATATGCTATAGAATTACTAGCTGTAATACTAGCTAACTCTGGATAAGAACCAACATTATTGTAATACAATCTTAAAGCTGTTTGAATTTGCTTAATATCAGCTATTCTTTTAGCATCCCTAACTCCTCGACGTGAATTTTGAACAGCAATTACGGCTATAGTAGTTAATACTCCAATCACAACAACTACTACTACCATTTCAATAAGAGTAAAAGCTTTTTTATTTATTTTTATCATATTTTTAAAATAAAGAATAAAAAATTATTT
>CAYMMH010000012.1:0-10791 GCA_964391525.1 uncultured Gammaproteobacteria bacterium
TAGAAAGAGATTTACAAGCTTTAAATAAAAATGAAATTGATTCAACTGAAGTAGGAGAGATTGCTATGAAGAATTTAAAGAAAATAGATAAGATTGCCTATATTAGATATGCTTCAGTTTATCAATCTTTTGAAGATTTAGAAGAATTTAGTGAAGAATTAGATAAATTATTAAAAAAAAGAAAATTAAATAAAAATTAAAAGAAAAATATTATGCCAAGCAACATTTCTAAAATTTTGAAACGTTCGGGTGATATCGTTGATTTCGATATTTCCAAAATTAACAAAGCTATTGTTAAATCTATGGAAGCCGTGGGAGAAAAAAATGAAGAATTAGCCGACAAGTTAAGTGCTAAGGTTTTAGAAAAGATCCAAAATAAATTTTTCTATAAAACTATTCCAGCTGTTGAAGAAATTCAAGATATAGTTGAAGAAGTTTTAATAGAAAATAAGATGATAAAAATTGCTAAGGCTTATATTTTATATCGAGATCAGCATCGACAGGTTAGAGATATAACTCAAAGTTCAGAAGATCAATTAATGGAAAATTATTTAGGTCAAACTGATTGGCGATTAAAAGAAAACAGTAATATGAGTTTTTCTGTTCAAGGGTTAAATAATTATATAGCTTCTTCTATTTCTGCTAAGTATTGGCTAAATAAATTATATCCAGAAAAAATAAGATTGGCTCATCTTAATGGGGATGTTCATATCCATGATTTAGGTTTATTAGCCCCTTATTGTTGTGGTTGGGATTTAAAAGATCTATTAATAAGAGGTTTTGGAGGGGTTGATACTAAAATTCAAAGTAAACCAGCTAAACATTTTAGAAGCGCTTTAGGACAAGTAATTAATTTCTTTTATACTATGCAAGGTGAAGCTGCTGGAGCTCAAGCTTTTTCCAATTTTGATACTTATTTATCTCCGTTTATAAGATATGATAATTTGTCATATAAAGATGTTAAACAAGCCCTACAGGAGTTTATTTTTAATGTTAATGTTCCAACCAGAGTTGGATTTCAAACTCCTTTTACCAATATAACCTTAGATGTTACTCCACCAAAATCAATTGCTCAAGAGAGTGTTATAATCGGAGGAAAAATAATGAATACTACTTATGGAGATTTTCAAGAAGAAATTGATATTTTTAATCAAGCTTTTGCTGAAATAATGATTGAAGGTGATTCTACTGGTAAAGTATTTTCTTTTCCTATTCCAACTTATTGTATAGATAAAGATTTTGATTGGAATAGAAAAAGTTTACAACCAATGTGGGAAATGACATCTAAATATGGTATTCCTTATTTCTCAAATTTTGTTAATTCTGATATGAACCGAGATGATGCTCGCAGTATGTGTTGTCGTTTGAGATTAGATAATCGTGAATTACGTAAAAGAGGTGGAGGTTTGTTCGGAGCTAATCCTTTAACCGGAAGTTTGGGAGTAGTAACTATAAATATGGCTCGTTTAGGATATTTATCAAAAGATGAAGAAGAATTTAAATTTCGTTTATTAGAATTAATGAAAATATCTAAAGAAAGTTTAGAAATAAAAAGAAAGGTGATAGAGAACTTTACTGAAAATGGATTATATCCTTATTCTAAATATTATTTATCTCAGATAAAAGAACGTTTTGGCAGTCATTGGAAAAATCATTTTAATACTATTGGTTTGAATGGAATGAATGAAGCAGTTCTTAATCTATTAGGCGAAGATCTTACTACCGAGAAAGGTCATAAATTTGCTTTGGAGATAATGGATTTTATGAGAGAAGTTATTATTGATTTTCAATCCGAAACTGATGACTTATATAATTTAGAAGCTACTCCAGCCGAAGGTTGTACTTATCGTTTTGCCAAGAAAGATAAAGAATTATACCCTGATATTATTTGTGCTAATAATAATTTAGTAAAAAATGAAGGAGCTGATCCTTATTATACTAATTCTACTCATTTACCTGTTAGTTTTACCGATGATATTTTTTCAGCCCTAGATTTACAGGATGATTTACAAATTAAATATACTGGCGGAACTGTTTTACATGGTTTTCTTGGAGAAAAGATAAATGATCCAGAATTAACAAAAAAATTAGTTAAAACCATAGTTGAAAATTATCGTTTACCTTATTTTACTATTACTCCAACTTTTTCTATTTGTCCGATTCATGGATATTTATCTGGAGAACATAAATATTGTCCAATTTGTGATGAAGAAAAAGGTTTGGGAGCTTTTGCTTTGGACAAGAATATAAAATCAACTAGTTGTCAATCTTGTTAAAAATTAAAAAAAGATTATAATATAATAATTAATAATAAAAAATTATGTCACCAATTCAAACAGACAAAAGAACAGAATGCACTATCTATAGTCGAGTTGTCGGTTGGATCACTCCAACAAAATGTTATAATAAAGGAAAAATGGCCGAATACAATGATCGTAAAACTTATAAAATTAAAGTTGATAAGATTAACGAAAAATAAGAAGTTGTTTCCGTTAGTTTTTGATTTTTAAAAATGATAATAGGTGGGTTAGAAAAACTTAGTATGATTGATTTTCCTGGATATATATCAACTGTTGTTTTTACTGTTTCCTGTAATTTCCGTTGTCATTTTTGCTATAACCCTATGCTTGTCCTGGCTAATACTGGTGGGGGCGAGAGTAAATATAAAGAAGAAGATTTTTCTGTAATTTCCGAGAAAGATCTTCTTCTTTTTTTAAAGAAAAGAATTGGAAAAATAGAGGGAGTAGTTATTTCAGGAGGGGAACCAACCTTACAACCAGATTTAAAAGATTTTATAATAAAAATAAAGAACATGGGTTTCAAAGTGAAAGTTGATACTAATGGAACAAATTATAAAATAATAGCCGAGTTAATAAAAGATAAATTAATTGATTATGTAGCCATGGATGTAAAAGCACCATTAGAAAAGTATTCTGACGTGGTGGGAGTTAAGGTTAATATTAGTGAAATAAAAAAAACTATAAATCTTTTATTATCGGGAGTGATTCCCTATGAATTTAGAACTACTTTAGTTCCAGGTTTACACACTGTAGCTGATGTTATAAAAATGTCTGAAGAAATTGTTGGAGCTGATAAATGGTTTTTGCAAAGATTTAAATCTGATACTGAATTAGTAAATAATATTTTTAAGAATAAAACGACTTTTTCCATTACTAAAATGAAATCAATAGTTTCTTTGGTTAAAAAAAATGTCCCTAATTGTAAATTGAGAGAATAAATAAAAATTATTTATTCCAATTTTAGTTTGATTTTTGACTTCTTTTTTGCTATAATTTTAAATATAATTAAATTTATAGAATATGGATAAAATTAGTCAACAAATTAATGATATTTCAGAGAAAGAGATTATTGAAAAAGGAGAAAATTCTCAAATTAATAATTCTGATTTAAAAAAATTGATTGAAAAAAATATTAGTTTAAATCAAGAAATATTAGATTTGGTAACATATATTAAAAAATATATATATGTGCAAAAAGTTTTTTCTTGGATAAAAATCTTTGTAATCGCCATTCCTATAATTATAGCTATCTTGTATTTTATACCTGTGTTTCAAGATATTTCGGTTCAATTCAATGGTTTTGATAATTTTTTAAAACAAGCATATAGTATAAATTAAAAAATATGATTAATGATAATGAAGTGATTTTTTTTGCTCAAACTAATTTTCGCAATCAAATGCGACGTTTTGGCATAAAAACTGATGATCGTCGTCGTCATATGTATTTGATAGGAAAAACTGGAATGGGAAAATCAACTGTTTTAGAAAACATGATAGTTGAAGATATTAGAGCCGGAAAAGGAGTAGCGGTAGTTGATCCTCATGGAGATTTGGCTGAAAAAGTTATAAAATATATACCAGAAGAAAGAATAAAAGATGTTGTTTATTTTAATCCATCTGACATTGATTATCCTATAGCTTTTAACTTAGTAGAACAAGTTGAGCCTCATTTAAGACATTTAGTGGCCTCTGGTTTAATAGGTGTTTTTCAAAAATTATGGGCTGATTCTTGGGGACCTAGATTGGAATATATTTTAAGAAATTCCATATTAGCTATTTTAGATTTTCCTGGTTCAACTTTATTAGGAGTAGTAAGAATGTTGTCTGATAAAGAGTATAGAAAAAAAGTTGTGATGAATATTAAAGATCCGGTAGTTAAATCTTTCTGGGAAAAAGAATTTGCTGGTTATGCCGATAAATTTGCTTCAGAAGCCGTATCACCTATTCAGAATAAAGTAGGACAATTTTTATCCAGTTCTTTAATGAGAAATATAGTTGGACAAACAAAATCAACCATTGATATGCGAAAGATAATGGATGAAGGAAAAATATTGATAATGAATTTAAGTAAAGGAAGAATTGGTGAAGATAATTCAGCTTTATTAGGTGCTATGATGATAACAAAAATTCAATTAGCGGCTATGAGCCGAGTCGATGTTGATGAAAAAGATAGACGAGACTTCTATTTATATATTGATGAATTTCAAAATTTTTCTACTGAGAGTTTCGCTAATATTTTATCGGAAGCCAGAAAATATCGTCTTAATTTAATAATGGCGCATCAATATATAGAACAATTAGATGATAAAGTTAAGCCGGCTGTTTTTGGAAATGTGGGAACAATTATAGTTTTTAGAGTTGGGGCTACTGATGCTGAAGAATTAGTTAAAGAATTTACTCCAGTTTTTACTGAAGAAGATATAGTAAATTTACCAAAATATGAAATGTATTTAAAATTAATGATAGATGGAATAGCTTCCGACCCTTTCTCAGCTAAAGGTTTACCTCCTTTATTGAAAGAAGAAAGAACCGACAACGAAGAAGAAGTTATTAAATATTCTCGTGAAAAATATGCCAATAAAAGAAATGAAGTAGAGGAAACAATTATGGCTTGGCATCAAAGTTCGACTGATGGTAGTAAAATTAGTAATGATAAAAAAAATATTAGTGATGGTTTTTCAGGAAGATGTTCTGTTTGTGGAATTGACATAGTAATTCCTTTTAAACCAGACGGAATTAGACCTCTTTTTTGTCAAAATTGTTTAGCTGAACGAAGTAAAAAGATGAATCCGAGTATACAAAAGGAAAATAATGTTATAAAAAAACCAATGATAAGAAATGTGGTAAATAAACAAATTCCAATTGAAAAACCTATTATAAAGAAGATAAGCTATATACCTCCGAAAAATGTAAAGAATAATTTATCTAGTCGCACCGGTTTCACTCCCGTAAAGGAAATAATTGATGATAAAAAAGTAAATACTATGAGTTTAAATGATTTAAAAGATATTCAACCAATTAAATTTTATAATGATAGAAAAAAGATAATTAAAAATATTGATAATAAAAAAAATTTTGAACAAGAAATAAAGGAAGGTGAAGATGTTATTCTTGACAATTAAAGAATTATTTTTTTATGAATTATTTAAAAGTTTCAAAGGCTACCGAATTGTCGGGTCGAGATAAAATTATTTATCGTTTTCTTGAAATATTTCCTGGTTTTTTATCGATTGGAACATTATTAGCTTTAATTATTTTATCTTATTTTAAGCCAATTTGGGTGGCTTATTTTATTATTGCCTTTGATGTTTATTATTTGTTATGGGTTATCTTTTTTGCTACTTATTTACTTATTGCCTATAAAAAATTAAGAGAAAATAAGGCTATTGATTGGTTTAAAAAATGTGAAGAATTATCTAGTAATCAAAAAGATTTACCAGAAAATTGTTTAGCTCGTCAAAATTGGAAATGGACGGATGTTATTCATTTAATCATTCTTCCTACCTATAATGAAAGTTTGGATGTTATAAGAACAAGTTTTAATGGTTTAATAAGCAATGGTTATCCAAGTAAAGATATAATAGTTGTTTTAGCTATGGAAGAACGAGCTGGAGAATCGGCTCATGTTAAAGCTGAAATAATTAGAAAAGAGTTTGGAGATAAATTTAGAAATCTATTAATAACTTTTCATCCCGATAATATTCCCGGAGAAATAAAAGGTAAAGGAGCCAATCAATCTTATGCCGGAAAGATGGTTAAGAGAGAAATAATTGATAACGAAGGATTAGATTATGATAAAATATTAGTAAGTGTTTTTGATATTGATACTGCGGCTACTATTAATTATTTTTTTTGTTTAACTTATAAATTTTTAACTGTTGCCAATCCTTATAGATCTAGTTATCAACCAATTCCAGTTTATCATAATAATATTTGGCAAACACCTTTTTTTGCCAGAGTATCATCATCATCCAATTCTTTTTGGCAAATGATGCAACAGATTCGTCCGGAAAAATTAGCTACTTATTCTTCTCACTCTATGACTTTTAAAGCCTTAGCCGAAATAGGTTTTTGGGCTCCGAATATGGTTAGTGAGGATTCTAGAATATTTTGGCATTGTTTTTTGTATTATAATGGTGATTATAGAGTTGAACCTTTATATTTTCCAGTTTCCATGGATGCTACTTGTGATAAAAACTTTTGGCAAACAATGAAAAGTTTATACAAGCAACAACGTCGTTGGGCTTGGGGTACGGAAAATGTTCCTTATTTAATTTTTAATTATTTTAAGAAAAGAAAAGAAATGAAAACCTGGCCATCAATACGCCACATTTGGATTCAAGTTTATGGTTTTTATTCTTGGGCTACTACTGCTTTAATTATTGGTGCGGTTGGTTGGTTTCCAATGTTATTAGGAGGCGACCGTTTTAATGGAATGGTAGTGGCTTTAAATTTACCTGATATTACTAGTAAATTAATGACAATTTCAATGGCCGGTATGTTAATTTCAGCCATTGTTTCCACTTTTTTATTACCAAAAAGACCTAATAATTATGGACTTTTTAATAATGTTTTATTATTTTTAGAATGGATTTTTATTCCGGTTTGTGTTATATTTTTTGGTGCCATACCTTGCTTAGATGCTCAAATTAGATTAATGCTTGGAAAATATATGGGTTTTTGGGTAACACCTAAAGAGCGTTAATGTTTTAAATTTTTAAATTATGACTGCTAAATATAATCTTAGTCCAACAGAAAAATTGAACTATGTTCAAAAAGGTAAATCTAAAGGTCAATTTAAAAAAGCTTTTAAACAGGTTTTATTATTTTTTGCTTTAATTGGACTTTTTGTGTTAATGTTTGTTCCCTTTTTAAGAAATTATAAAAAAAATAAAATAATGGATGCAGAAATAGCCGAAGCCAAGGCTAATATAAATCAGTATGAGAAAACTAATGAAGAATTAAAAACAATCACTTCTTATTTATCAACTAATCAAGCGGTGGAAGAAAAAGCTAGATTAAATCTTGGTTTACAAAAGGCTGGAGAAAAAGTTGTGGTAATTAAAAAAAATGAAAATGAAGATATAACTACCAGTACTGAAGAAAAAATAGAGTTGCCAAATTATAAAAAATGGTTACGTTACTTTTTTAATAATTAAAGTTTAAAATAAATGAAGAAAAAAATATTCGTAGGATTTTTTGTTTTATTAAGTTTTTTATTATCAATAAATTTTGCTTTGGCCAGTAAATCAATTAATAGAAATTTTAATATTTCTTTAAATAAAGAAACTATTGCCAAAGGTTATACGGTTTCAACTTTTGATAATTATTTAAAACTTTCTTTAACTCCGGGAATATTATCAGATGAAACTGGAGTGATGATGGAGGAAATAGATGATTCAGAAGTATCCTTGCCTTGGAACTTAGAAAAGAAAAGTTCGGTTATTCAATTTGAGTTTACAAATAAAAAAGCCTATGACAACAATCAGCCTTTCTATATTCAAATGTCGTATGATGAAGTAGATAATAATTATAAACAAGTATTTTTTTATGATAAAAACTATAATGCTTGGCGACCTTTACCGACTCAAGATTTTCCAAAAGAAAAATTTGTTCGTTCCTTAATTCATTTACCTTATGCTCGTTTAGCAGTTTTTTCTTATTCCGATTTAATGACAGTTGGTAAGGCTAGTTGGTATAAATATAAAGGGGGAAATTTCGCTGCTTCACCTGATTTTCCAGCTGGATCTTTAATCAGAGTTCGCAATTTAGATAATAATAAATATGTTGATGTTACAATTAATGATTATGGTCCGGATCGTTCTATCCACCCCGATAGGGTTATAGATTTAGATGCTGTAGCTTTTTCCAAGATAGCCAATAAATCGGATGGATTAATAAGTGTAGCCATTGAACCTTTAAAAATTGTTAATAGTGATTTAAAAAATTCATTATCTTCTGGTTTTGCTTATATTACTCCTCAGATTAGTTCCGATTCAGTAATAGTTATAGATGAATCTAATGGAAATATTATTTATGAAAAAAATGCTGATGTTATTAGACCCATTGCCAGCTTAACAAAAATATTTTCTGTTTATAATTTTTTAAATTTGAATGAAAATAGAAATCGTTTAGATGAAATTGTTACCTATAGTGAACAAGATGAAAAATATAATTTAACTTATGGAGCTAAATGGGAGTTGGCTTTAATAAATTTAGCTGATGGTGATTTATTATCAATTAAAGATTTGGTTTATTCAGCTATGGTTAGATCGGCCAATAATGCCGTGGAAACTTTAGTTAGAATAAGTGGTCTAAATCGTTCTGATTTTATTACTCAAGTAAATTCTTGGGCTAAAGAAAATAAAGCTGATTCTTTTAATATAAAAGAACCAACTGGATTAAATAAAGATAATGTAAGTTCGGCCAGAGATTTAGCAAAATTAGCCACTATTGTTTTTAAAAATTCTGTAATTAGTCAATCAACTATTACTAAAAATTATTCATTTAAAATTAGAAATGACAACTCTTTAAAATTGCGTTATAATAGTAGTGATTTAGTTTTAAAAAACAATTACCGACACTTTGAAATTACTGGATCTAAAACTGGATACTTAGATGAGTCCGGTTATTGTCTAATTACCGAAGCTAAAGTTAAAGGAAAAAAATTTATAGTAGTTATTTTAGATGCTGAATCTAGAACCAAAAGTTTTAATGAAACAATTGATTTATTAAATTATACTTTTTATAAAAATAAATAAATTTTTATGATAAAATTAATTAATGTTAATAAGGCTTATAAAAATAAAATAAAAGTTTTAGATGATGTAAATATAAATATTGAAGCCGGAGAATTTGTTTCTATTGTTGGACAATCAGGTGCCGGAAAAACCACTTTGGTTAGAATTTTAATTGGAGAAGAATTAGTTTCTTCAGGACAAGTTTTTGTTGGTGATTGGGATATAACAAAGATTGGACAAAGTGAAGTACCTTTTTTAAGACGACAAATAGGAGTTATTTTTCAAGATTTTAAGCTATTACCTAAAAAAACTTTAAGAGAAAATGTCGCTTTTGCCTTAGAAGTTTGTGGTAAAAACAAAGTTAAAATAGAAAAAACAGTTGATAGTGTTATGAAAATTGTTGGTTTATATAATAAAATGGATCGTTATCCTCATGAAGTTTCGGGAGGAGAAAAACAAAGAACAGCCATTGCTAGAGCTTTAGTTCATCAACCAAAAATATTATTAGCTGATGAACCTACCGGAAATTTAGACGCTATTAATGCTAACGATGTAATTGATTTACTTTTAAAAATAAATAATTTTGGCACTACCGTTATTTTAGTTACTCATAATAGGGAAATAGTAAATAATTTAAAAAAGAGAGTTATTACTATGGAGGATGGACGAATAATAAATGATCAACAACATGGTAAATATATTATTTAATTTAAAAATATGTTTTCATCTTTTTTAAGAGTTTTAAAATTTAGCTTGCAAGACATAAGTAGAAATATTTGGTTGTCGGTAATTACCATAACTATTTTAATATTGGCGATGTTTTCCATAAATACTTTAATTCTTACTAAGACAATAAGTGCGAATGCCATTGACGCTATAAAAAATAAAATTAATATTAGTCTTTATTTAACTTCCGAGGCTACTGAAGCAGAAATTTTTTATTTAAAAGATAAAGTTATAGCCATGGATAGAGTAAGAGATGTTAAGTATATTTCTAAACAAGAAGCTTTAGATTCTTTTAGGGCCAATAATGAGAATAATGAGGAAATTTTACAAGCCTTAATTGAATTGGGTCAAAATCCTTTATCACCCAGTTTGATTATAAGTCCTAAGAATGCTGATGAGGTTGCTGATTTAATAGAAGAATTAAAAGTGTTAGATAGTGAAATAATAGAATCTCGGGATTTTGCTGATAATAGTCTAATTTTAGAAAGAATAAATAATATTACTAATAGAATAAACGATATCGCTATAATTATTATTGCTGTTTTTATTATAACCAGCTTATTAGTTATATATAATTCAATTAAGGTAGCTATTTATACTCATAAAAAAGAAATAGAAATTATGCGTTTAGTGGGAGCTTCAAATATCTTTATACATGCCCCATACTTAATATCATCCTTAATATATACCCTAGTAGCTTCATTAATAATAATAGGTATAACCTTTCCTTTATTAAGTATAGCCCAACCCTATCTAGAAGTGTTTTTTGTTGGTTATAATATAAATGTGGTAAAATATTTTTATTCTCACTTTTTATCAATATTCGGTATTCAATTTTTAGGTATAGCAATTATTAATATAATAGCCAGTTATTTAGCAGTTAGAAAATATTCTAAAATTTAGATTGACTTTTTTAAGATATTTGTTAGAATTGTTTTGTTATAAAAAAACATTCGAGGATCGTCTAATGGTAGGACTCCAGGTTTTGGTCCTGGCTATCGGGGTTCGAATCCCTGTCCTCGAGC
>CAYMMH010000013.1:0-9110 GCA_964391525.1 uncultured Gammaproteobacteria bacterium
ATAATTAATTATCTCATAAACAATAATATTAAATATATAATCAATAAATGAGCCGGATAGAATACATATTGGATAACTTTATTGATTTTAAAATTAAAGTTTTCAAAATAATTAATAAAAAAGAAAGCGGGAATGGCAAAAATCTGAATAATATTACCCATGTTTATCAAAACAAAGATGAAAGTTAAAGCTGATTGAATTACTAACATCCATAAATTATTTTTTAAGATATAGAAAAATAAAATCATTAAGACTCCATAAATTCCATACTCTACTTTTAAAAAATATGACAATAGTAATAATAAAGCTAAAAGTGAAAATTTTAACCAAGTTTTTTTCTCTTTATCATAAACATAAATAGCTATTAAACCCAATAATAATGTGAAACAAATATTTAAGTTTTCATTATTAAATAATAAAAAAAAGATAGGTTGAGAAATTAGAGCTAATAATAATATTCTCTGACCATATTTTACAACATTCTTACTCTTAGAATAACCATAAGCTATACCAAAAGCAAAAAAAGGAAAACTTAAACGGCCAATTATTCTTAAAATTATTAAATCAGGAAAAAAGAATAAACCAACATGGTCAACTACCATTAAGGTCATGGCTAATATTTTAAACATACTTTATTTTTTAAAAACAAAATACTTAATATAATAAACCCTATTCCCAAAGGATGATTTAAATAAGGTGTAAAAAAATTAACAATAATTAAAACTATAATTCCAGCTCCCAAACCTAAACTTATCATATTTTCATTTTGCCAAAAATCAAACCAAACCTTTTTCAATACTACAAATAATAATATAACATAAGACAAAACTCCCAATATTCCTAATTTTAACCAAATATCAAACCAACCCCATTCAAAAGCATAAGTTGAGTATAAACCATCAGCGGTATGTTCTAAAACCCTAGGATCACTTGATTTATACTCTAAACGAGCCCCAAAACCTCGTCCCAGGAAGAAATTATCAAATAAATCCCCTTTCATTACTTCCAATAAAGCCCAGCGAGAAGATACTGCCGATTCTCCATTAGTAATATTAACTCGCTTAGATAATGAGTCTAAACCAAATTGAACTTGATTATTTGGCCATGGAAATTTTATTGTCACAAACATTAATAAAAACCCGGCCATTAGAGATAATAAAACTAAAGAAAAACATTTTATGATCTTCTTAAAACCAAATTTAACTAATAATAAAATAAACACTATAGCAAAGGTTAATATTCCTCCCATCCAAAAACTACGAGAAAAACTTAAAATTAAAACTGAAGATAATAAAGAAAGAAAAATAAATAAATAAATCTTACCCTTTTTATTCGTGGCCTTAATAAACTGAACAGAAAAAAATATCCAAGCTAAAACAATAAAAATTTGAGATTGAAAAAATATCCTATACAAACCGTTTGACATATTAGTAATTTCTCCCAAATTATAAATTCTAGTCCAAGAATATAAATCATAGATAACTGGAACATTATGAGAAAACAAAAATAAAACAAATAAAGATTTAAAAATCAAAAAAATAATCCCAGCCAAAAATATATTTACTACATTAGTCCACCATAAATTATTTTCCTTATCGGAATTAAAAGCTATAACATGCCATAAAGGAAAAATCAAAGCAAAATACATCCAAGCATTAAAATCAAAAAAAGCATCACTAAAACCATTTTTCATAATTCCAGAAAACAAAGCTATAATTATGAAAAAAGCTAAAAAAGAAAAACTTTTTAAAAAAGGAATTGCCGAATATTTTTTTATTAATTCTTTTTTTTCTTTAAAAAGATTTGCTAAAAACTTAGCTAACCAAACTGACATTACCACCAACCATAAAGCTATTCTAATTGAAATTTTAATTCCTCCATATTCACCAAAAAAAATATAACCCATGGAATCAAAAAATAGTTCGGCTAATATTATATATAATCCGAATTTTAAATCATAAACAGAAGCTATTAAAGCACTGATAATTAAAATTATAAAAACAATTAAATTTAAAAACGGATAATAATATGACAAAAATGATAAAGATTCAAATAAAAAAATAATCGCAAAAATAAGAACAATTTTTCTTTTATTTTTAATAATGTAATCTAAATTAAACATATTGTAATCTTAATTTAAAGAATGTTTCTTTTTTATAACATTCATAGCTTCGTTGTATTTCTTAACATTTGGTAAAAAAGGTAGAAATTTATAAGAAAAAGACGGTAACCACGAACTTATACTTCCTGTTGGTTTAATTTGAAATAATACATCATCAATAAAAACTCCTGATCGTCCATTTCTTAACATTGTTAACCACAAATCCCAATCTTGAAATTTTTTTATACTTTCATCCCAACCATTTTCTGGAAAAGTTTCTTGACGAATCAAAGACATAGTATGAATATAGGGCATCTTTTTTAAACGTTCGGCATCAAAGGGCCATAATTTAAAAAGTTTTTTACCCCAATAAAAAGAAGAATAAGTATAAGCAGATTCCGGATGACTGTTTAAAGTTTGTAACATTTTTTCTAAAGCATCAACCTTTAAAATAGCATCAGCATCACAAAAAAACAAAAAGTCTCCTTTAGATTTTTTCCAACCATAATTTCTAGCAGCTGGAGCTCCAAAGTTTTTTTCTCTTTTAATATAATAATAAAAATTATTTAACTTATTTTCATGAGAAAATTTTTCAAAAACTTTTTGGGTATTATCAGTAGAAGCATCATCAACTATAATAACTTCAAAATCACGCCAAGTTTGTTTTTCAATACTTCGCAAGGTAGTCAATAAAGTTTTTGCCCCGTTATACACAGGAATTATAATAGAGATCATTTTAAATCATTTAAAAAATTATAAATTTTTTCTATCTGTTCTTTCCAATTAAATTTTTCTAAAGCTCGTTGTCGACCAACTTGTCCCATTTTAATTCTTAAAAAATCTTTTTCCAATAAACTTAAAATAGCTTGACTAATTTCAGAAACATTTTCAGGATCAACCAATAAACCATTAACACCCGATTCTACCGCATCACTTACTCCCCCACTACGACCGGCGATAACTGCTTTCTCGGATAAATTAGCTTCTAAATAAACTATACCAAAGCCCTCAAAATCACCATCAATATTACGCGAAGGCATAATAAATATATCACAACAAGATAATAATGACCACTTTTCTGATTCACTTACTTCCCCAATAAATTTTATATATTTCCCCCAATTGCCACCCAATTCTTTATAAGCTATTTTTTTTAAATAATCTTCATCCGGACCCTTGCCGGCAATTACATATATTAAATTCATATTTGGTTTTTTATCTATAACTTCCTTAACGGCTTTAATGGTATAATCAAAACCCTTACGTTTAACCAAACGTCCTAAACTAAACAAAATCTTATATCCAATCAAACCATTTTTTTCTCTCAAATCTTGATTATCGGTATTAAAATTAAAAAAATCTTTTATACCGGGATTAACTGTCATTATTTTTTTGTTATTACCAATGAATTTTTCACATAATCCAGCAACATAAGAATTAGCAGTAATTATTTTATCGGCTCTTTTCAAAATTAATTGACTAATAAACTTCTTTCTTTTCTTTTTTAAAGCCCAAGAAAAATCCATGCCATGTAAAACTACCGCATATTTAACCTTAATTATTTTACTAATAATATAAGTGACAAAACCCAAAGGTAAAATATTGCCAACTATTACATAATCAATTTCTTTTTTCTTTACTTGATAATAGAGTTTAAATAAAGCTTTGGTCCATTTTAAAAATCCTCTTTTTTTTAATAATTCATTATTGTTGTTATTTAAAACTGAAATTTCACTATTTTTAGGCCAATAATAAACAAGATTGGTATAGTAATTAGCCACCCCACCCTTAAAAGGAAAATATTCTAATGTTATTAATAAAAATTTCATATTTTATTCTTACCTCTTTTAAAAGAATAAATTATATAAGCAATATCAGCCTTTTTTAAACCGCCAATTATTAATAGAGTTAAAAAATACAAAACCATAGCTATGAAACATAATAAAAATATATTCAAATAACTCTTTAATGAAAATATTAAAATACCCATTATCAATGAAGCGAAAAAAACTTTAAATAAACTTAATAAATTATCCCTAAACCTATAATTAATAATTTTTTTGCACTCGATTATTCCTAAAACAAACATTAGTGAATTAGAAATTAAAACAACGGCCGCAGCTCCCATAGCATTAAATCTCGGAATTAATAAAATATTTAAAATAACTGATGATATTAAACAAATTAACATATTTCTAGTGTTTTTAGCTTGTCGATCACAGGCATTAAGCAAGGATCCGATTGGAAAATTAACAAAAATAAAAACTAAAGATAAAATAGATATTTTCAAAGGCCAAACTGCTCCCTCGTAACCTTCTTCAAAAAGCATTATTATATCTCCGGCTAATAAAAAAATTGCTACTGAGATAGGTATGGAAATCATAAATAAATAATCCATCGATCGCTTAAAAGCTATCTTTAATTGTTCCCTATTATTTAACCAATAATAACTCATGGCTGGATATAAAGAAGCTACAAAAGCCATTGGTAAAAATTGTAAGGCATAAATTATTTTAAAAGCTATTTGATAAACACCAACATAATAATCACCAGAAAGAAAAGATAATAAAACTGAATCTAAATAAGTATATAGGCGTTGAAAAATTCCATACAAAGCAAAGGGTAAACTTAAAATTAAAATACTTTTAAAAAATGGAAAATTAAAAGAAATTTTAATAGGTATCTTTATCTTAAATCTCAGTACTAATAATGAATAAATAAAATTAAAAGCACTAGCCGAAACTAAAGATAACATTATAATTCTCAAATCAACGCCTAATACTAAAAATATCCAACCAACACTTAAAACTATTAATTGAAATATTATTGAAGAAAAACTTTCATATTTTAAATTATGAAAACCACGAACCGTGCTAAAAAAAGTTAAAGTAAAAGAATCTAATACCATGCAAATACTGGAAATATAAACTAATTGTCGGCTAATAGAGTCATAATCACCAAATATGTTTATAAATAAAAAAACAGCCGAAACTGACAATAAAGAGGTTAATATTTTCAAACCTAAAATATTAGACAATAACTTAGATGCTTTATCTTTTATTTTAGCTGTTTCACGAATTAAATAATTAGCTAATCCCAAATCAATAAAAATAGCAAAAATAGTGGTAAAAGAAATAGCAAAATAATATTTTCCCAAACTTTCTGGACCAAGATTCCTAGCTAATAATATAAAATAAAAAAACGAAATAATCTTTTGGATTATCAAAGCGATAGTCAAATAAGATGTATTCTTGGCTATATTCTTTATTTTTTGTGGTTGTTCTTCCATATTTATATATTTTATAATTATAGCAAAAAAACAATAAAATAAACAATAAAAAGAAAAATAATTGTTTATAATAAATTTATCTAAAAATCATCAAAAGGAAAGCTTAATATGCTAAAATATAATAAGAAATTATTTTAAAATTATAATTAATTCATAAAAAATAAAATCGATACTTTATCCACCGATTTTATCAAACAACTTATGAAAATTTTAATCATTGATGACGATATTGCCATCACCACTTTATTAAAAGAATCATTGAATAAAGAAATTTTTTCAGTGGATTGTGCTCATGAAGGAAATAAAGGTTTATTTATGTTTAGAACTAACCATTATGACCTCCTTATTATTGATTGTAATTTGCCAATAAAAGATGGTTATCAATTAGTTAAAGAAATTCGTCAAGAAGACAAAAATGCTAAAATAATAATTTTAACTGTTGATTCCAGATTAGAAAATAAAGAAGAATTTTTTAAATTAGGTATTGATGACTACGTAATTAAACCTTTCATTTTTTCAGAATTGCTATCAAGAATTAAGGCGGTAATAAGACGACCAAATATTACTCAAAAATCAATTTATAAAATTGATGACTTAAGTCTTGATATTGATAAACACCTAGTCATCAGAGAAAAAACTAATATCTATCTAACTTTCAAAGAAATAATGCTATTAGAATTTTTATTCAGAAATAAAGGTCGAGTTGTCTCTCGTATTTCTATTATGGAAAATATTTGGGATTTCAATGCTGATCCTTTTTCTAATACTATCGAATCCCATATTTTAAAATTAAGAAAAAAAATAAATCCCAATGGTAAAAAACGAGAACTTATACATACCATAAAAGGACGTGGTTATAAACTAGATTTAAAAAAATGGTAATCTTATAATTCTATTTTTTTGATATTGTTTATTTTTTTCTTTAAAAAGAATTCTCCTAATCGTTTAAACATTTCGATATTATCAGTAGTATAAAAAAGACATTCTTTTTTATACTTATTCTTTAAATTAATTTCTGGGTGTCTTTTGATATAATCTCCCAAACTATCACTAACTATTTTTCCCGGATCAAAAACTAAACACTTTTTTCCCATTATCCTTCTTATTTCTTTTAATAAAAAAGGATAATGAGTACAAGCCAAGACTAAAGCTTGAACTTTTTTAAGTTTTAATTCTAATAAATATTTTTTTAGAATCATTTTTGTTTCTGGTTTTTTAGCATAAGCTTCCTCAATTAAAGGTACTAATAACGGGGTGGCTTTTTGAAAAAGCTCTACATTAGAATTTAAATCTTTTATTTCTTTGATATAGCTATTAGAATTTATAGTGGCTCTAGTTCCAATAATACCAATTCTTTTTATATTCTTTAATGAAGCCATTTTTTCAGCTATCGGCCTAATAACTCCTAATACTCTCAAATCTGGGTAATGTTTTGGCAAATATTCCTGTTGAATTTTTCTAAGAGCTTGAGACGAAGAACTATTACAAGCAATAATAATTAATTTACATCCTTGCTGGTATAAAAAATCAATAGCTTTTTGAGTATAGACATAAATTATTTCTGGAGATTTATTACCATAAGGAACATTAGCATTATCACCTAAATAAATAAAATTATAATCAGAATGATCATTTAAAAAATGATATAAAACAGTTAAACCTCCAACTCCAGAATCAAAAACTCCAATCATACTTATTATTTCTTAATTTTATAATTTAAACTTAATTCTACGATAACTTTGTAGGTTCCGGCGCTAACATTAGCTCCACCACTTTCTGAACCTCCCATACCTCCAATACCGTAATAAGCATTATAAGACGGGCTTACAGTATTATCCCACCAACCGACTATCTCACCCAAAGAAACTCCAACACTAGTTGATAAAGATTCCGCTTTTTTCTTAGCATCAGTAATAGCTAAAATTCTAGCTTGCTGTTTTAAATCTTCTACATTAGAACCTTCAAATGTAATTCCTAAAATTTGATTAGCTCCAGCTTCAGTTGATTTTGATACAACTTGATTTAATAATTCAATATTTTTATCAATATCATAAACTTTTACCACAATCTGCTGATTGGCATTATATCCGCCTAAAACATTAACTCCATTAATATAATCATAATAAGGATATAAAGAATAATTTTGAGTTTTAATATCGGTAATACCCAAAGAACTTAAAGTAGAATAAATTTTATTAACTTTTTCATTTAAAGAAATTAAAGCTTCTTCGGCTTTATCACTTTTATCAATCTGAACTCCTAAAACAACGCTAGCTACATCAGGTTGATAAGTAATTTCCCCTCGACCGGTAACAGAAACTTGATTATTATTATTATTTACTATTTTATCTCGTAAAATAGAAATAATAACTACACCAGCAATGGCTAAAATACAAACAATAAAAAGAATAAATTTTAAACCGGTATGACGATGTTGAGAAATTGGTTGATTAATTTTTTTTTCCATATTTTTTTCTTTTAATTTTAAAATAACTTAAAATTATTTATAAATAAAACAAATTTATAATTTAAAAAATTAGCGGCTCGACGACAAAAAACCATACGATCATTAAATATTTCAAAATATTCCATAGCTCCGGTAATTTTAGTATCAATTTTTAAACGTAAAACTATTTCTTTTTTAATTTTATTAACTCTAAAAGATGAATCTATAACTGAATAATTAACTCGATCATGAATATCATTTTTTATATTATTAGGACTAGTATCTTTAACCCGACTACGATGTACATCGGACTTATCGGCTAACACCAAAACAGCTCCTATCTTACTTACTATTTCATGTTTTTCTTCATCATGATCATTTATAGCTTGAACTACTTCAAAAACATCAACCGCATCTTCTTGATTGGAAAAAAATTGAGAAAAAAGCATAGCCCCGGCAAAACAATGGTCAGTTCTTTGTAAAAAATTACCCATATCATGACAATAACCGGCAATAGCCGCTAATTCTTGTTCTTTTTTATTTAAATCGATAGTTTTGGCCAACATTTTAGCTCGATCAGAAACAATATTAATATGACGAAAACCATGATCGGTAAAACCTAAATTATTAAGATACTGTTCAGATTTTTTAATACACTCTTTTATTCCAGAATGTTTTTTTATTTCCTCTAAATTTAACATAAAAATTTATTAATTTTAATATCTTAAAAAAAATTATTCTATACAACAATTAATAGCTTTTTTAACTAAATTTCCTAATTTACCCATAAATCCTTTTTTTTCTTTATCATCTTTATTTAAAGCTTCATCATCTATTTTTTTTATATCTCCCGTGTTTATAAGTTTCATGTTTAATCCCCAGAATAATGAGTATAGGTTATAGGCCTTATCAAACAACTCATAAGCTTCATCTTTTTTATCCTGGCCTAATTGCTTTGTTCCCACCTCCATCAAACGATAACTAGCAGCTAAAAGATGTTTAGAAATGCACCACACCTCTCCCTCATATTCTTTTATTATCTTCTTTAATAAATCCTTACGCATTTCCCTAACCTCTTTTATTAAATCATAATATTCAGTTTTGCCGGTTTTAGCTCCAGTAAAGAAAAAATGTTCTTCAATACTAACTAAATTCATAATGGCAATACTTAAATCTTGATCTGATGATAAATCCATTTTCTCTTGTTTTTTCATTTGGTCTATCTTATCAATAAACTCATTTAAATCTTTTATTTTATTCTCTTCCATAATATT
>CAYMMH010000013.1:9210-10444 GCA_964391525.1 uncultured Gammaproteobacteria bacterium
GGACAAACGGCCAAAACTGGTTTAATCAACAATAAACTTAAAAAGGATAAAGAGAAAAAAAATAAAAAAAACTTTTTCATAATATTTTAATTATATTGTTTAAAAAATTCTATTATATCACTATCACCCATATAACAATTAGAACCATCCCATAAAAAAGGAACACCAACAGATTGAACATCAAAACCGCAAGAACTAGCTTTATTTCTTAATTCTTGAGCATTTAATGAATTAGAATAAATTTCTTTATACTCTATATCTATTTTGCTTTCAATATTATTATTATCAATATATTCTTCAACTATTTTACAATGAGGACAGGTAGTACCATAAAATAAAATTACTCCCACACCTCCTTGTTCATCATCGGTTAAAAAATTTCTATTTTTAACCAACAGAATTACAGATAATAACAAAACCAGCAAAAACAAAACCAATGAAATAATAGTTTTTCTTCTCATAATTTATATTATTAATCATTTTATACTATCCACATTTTACAATATTTTTAAATATAATTCAACAAAAAAATCGTATCCTAAAATACGATTTAAAACAATAACATTTCTAAGTTATCCTAATCTATAGAAAAAAAGGATAATATGAATTCCAGAAAAAATATTTTTATTTCTCTTATTTCTTTCACAAAATTTGATAGTTTTATTATGTCTATCAATTTGATACCTGTATTCCCGAGAAATATCATAATTAATTTTATGTACTGCCTCTTCTTTTTCTAAAAATCTTTGTCTTTGAAGCAATAATTGCCTAACTTTTTGATTAAAAGCTTCATCAATAAGATTCTCGACCATAAATGAAACTTTAGTTCTTCTATCATCATTATCGTTTAATTTAATAAGATAATTTAAAGGATTATTATTTAAATTATCTTTGGCTAGAACAAAAACATCTTTCCAAAATTTTATTTCTCTACCATTTTTAATTTTATACATTCTTAATAATGAATTACTTTTAAAACTTAGCAATAAGATAGAAGCAGATTGAACTAATGCTTCTTCTTCTGCATTCAACTGTACCAAAACTGGCATACTTACATCTTCACTTTTCATGGTAATTTATTTTAGGATTAATATTTCAATGAACTATGTCTGTATAATATAATAAAAAAAAGCAAAAATCAATAGCAAATATTATTTATTAATAACATATTAATTATTCTTTACACAACGAACTGAAAAACCAAAAAGACGGCTATGAGTTGTTTTTAGTAATT
>CAYMMH010000014.1:0-10422 GCA_964391525.1 uncultured Gammaproteobacteria bacterium
AATCAATCCCTTGATCTTTTTTAAATTCAGAAATAATCCAATCAATTATTCTTTGATCAAAATCTTCTCCACCTAAATGAGTATTTCCATTAGTGGCCTTAACTTCTACTGTATCAGATGAAATATCTAGAACTGAAACATCAAAAGTCCCTCCACCTAAATCATAAACTACTATTTGTTGACCTTTTTTCTTATCAAAACCATAAGCTAAAGCGGCAGCTGTAGGTTCGTTTATAATTCTTTTTACATCTAAGCCAGCTATTTTACCAGCATCCTTCGTAGCCTGTCTTTGAGCATCATCAAAATAGGCTGGAACGGTAATAACTGCTTCAGTAATTTTTTCTCCTATCTTAGCTTCAGCATCTGCCTTTAGTTTGGCTAAAACCATAGCCGAAATTTCTTGTGGAGTATAATCTTTTTCACCCATTTTAACTTTTAAACCTTGACCAGATTGAATAATTTCATAAGGGACTAATTTTTTATCTTTTTGTATTTCAGCATCATCAAATTTTCTTCCAATCAAACGCTTAACCGAATATACCGTATTTTTAGGATTAGTTACAGCTTGTCTTTTGGCTGTTTGACCAACTAATCTTTCTCCACTCTTTGAAATAGCAATAATAGAAGGAGTGGTTCTATTACCCTCTATATTTTCTAATATTTTTGCTTGTCCACCTTCAATAACAGCCATAGCCGAATTAGTGGTTCCCAAATCAATTCCTAAAATCTTTGCCATATTTTTTTTATTAATTATTAAATTATTTTTTTATTGTTTTAATTTTTATAGTTTTTGGTTTAGTATCAGAAACTTTTGGCATAGAAATTTTTAATATTCCGCCATCAACTATAGCTGAAGTTTTATCTCCTAAAACCTTAGTTGGTAATGGTATAGAACGATAAAAACTACCTCGACGAATTTCTTTACGGTAATAGTTTTTTTCTTCTACTTCTGTTTTTTTCTCGCTTTCACCTTTTATCAATAGCACATCATTTTCAATTGAAATATCAACTTTTTCTGGATCTATTCCAGCTAATTGAGTTTCTACTATAACATTATCTTTATCTTCATATAAATCAATGGCTGGCATAAATCCATTGTTTTGTCTGATGGCTGGAGAAAAATCAGAAAACAATTTATCAACATCATCAAAATAACCATCGTTTAAAAATGGATTCCATTTTATTAAAGACATATAATTAAATCTATTTTTCCAAAATGGTTTTAAAACCATAGATGAAAAAATATAAAAGTTACTTAATAATTTCTTTATTTTGATCCACTATAACTTTAGCGGCCATAATTACTTTATCATTTAACATATATCCGGGACGAATTTCTTTTACAACAATGTCTCCCTCTCCTTCTATAGCTTCCATAGTATTATAATCAAATTTTTCTCCGACTGTTTTTATTTCTTTAACTCCATTAATTAAAAATATTTCTTGAAATTGTTTAATAACAAATTTTAAACCTTCAACCCAAGAATTATTTTGCTCTTCAGGAGTTAAGGTATTAATGGCTATTTTTAGATTATCATAAATCGGTAAAATTTCAGTTAAAAAACCAGTCAAAGAATACTTTATAATTTCACTTTTTTCAGCAGCTGAACTTTTTATCAAATTTTGGTAATCAGCTAAAGCTCTTTTATATAAATTTTCTAATTCTTGTTTTTCTTGTTGCCAATCATTTTCCTTTTCTTTTTTTATTGATTTTTTATCACTTTCTTCCATGTTCATTAATTCATTTTCTTGTTTATCGTCATTTATTTTCTTTTCTTCATCCATAATTTTTTATTTAATTTGTAATTTAGATTTTAAAAATTTTATTAAACTTATATTGTTTTCATAATCCATTCTTATCGGACCAAGTAATCCTACTATTCCTATTTGATTATTATGTTTATATTTCAAAAGAATCATACTTAAGAAATTACCAAACGGATTATTACTTCCAATAAAGATATTTTCCCCCATCTCAAAAGAATTAAACTTATCAGAAATTATTTCCTCCATTCTATCAATGATAACTGAAATATCATAAACTACATCACTTGATTTAAATTCGGGTTGAATAAATAAATTAGAAACGCCAGTATAATATAAATTATTTTTATTTAAAGCCCAGAAAACGGCATTATTGGATAATTCAGCTATAGCTTTAGCCATCTTTTTAAAATCTTCTTCAGAATTCATATCAAAACTTTCTAATGTTTTAAATTTATTAAATTTAGTTTTTGAATCATTTAAATATTTTTCAACAAAAAAATTATAGGCTTTTTCCGTTGGTATGCGACCAGCTGATGTATATGGTTGAAAAATATACTTTAATTCTTCTAATTCGGCCATTTCATTTCTGGCCGTAGCCGAAGATATTCCTAAATTATATTTATCAACTAAAAAACCAGAACTAATTGCTTGAGCTGTTTTTATATACTCCTTAATTAAAGTTAATAAAATAATTTCCTGTCTTGAACTAATATTCATAATTTAAATACATTAAGTATTTAGATTATATAAAATTAGCACTCCTGTGTCAAGAGTGCTAATTTTATATATTTTATTGATCCAATTATTGAATTATTTTTTTATTTTATTTCTTAAAAAAGCAGGAACATCTAAATCATCATTATCTTTTACTTCATCTGGTTTACTTTTACTTCTTAAAAAATTAGAAAAATTAGATTCATTGGTATCATCAAAATTAACTTTATTTTTATTTCTTAAAATAGCTGGAGAATCTAAATCATTTTCAATTTCATCTGAAAGTTTATTTATTTTCTCTTTATTAAAAAAACTTTTTGAACCAATATTAAAAATTGATTTTTTATTTGATTCCTCTTTTTTCTCTGTATTATTATCAAAATGATCTATTAATCCATAATCTTTTTTAATGGCTCCAAAATAATCAGAATCAATTTTTTTATCAGTATCTTTTTTTATAATATTTTTTGTGTTTTTATCATTAAAACCAGTAGCCACAATAGTTACTTTTATTTCATCCTTTAATTCTTCATCAATAACTGCACCAAAAATTATTTTAGCATCCTTGTCGGCTAAAGAATTTATCATTTTGGCCGCATCACTTACATCAGACATACTCAATTCACTACCTCCAGTAATAGTAAACACTATTCCTTTAGCTCCATTAATAGATGTCTCCAATAACACCGAATTAATAGCTGCTTTTACAGCTTCCACTGATTTATTTTCACCTGAAGCTTGTCCTACTCCCATTAAGGCAGTTCCTGTTCCTAACATAATGGCCTTAACATCAGCGAAGTCAGCATTAACAATTCCCGGAACGGTAATAATTTCTGAAATACCCTGAACTCCTTGACGTAAAACATTATCAGCCATTTTAAAAGCTTCAATGAAAGTTGTTCTTTTATCTATAACTTCTAATAATTTTTCATTAGAAACAGTTATTATTGTGTCAACCTTGGCCGCTAAATTAGCATAACCTTCTTCGGCCACTTTTTGTCTAACTCCTCCTTCAAAGAAAAATGGTTTAGTTACTACGGCAATAGTAAGAGAACCTAATTCTTTAGCTATCTCAGCAATAACCGGTGAAGCTCCTGTTCCTGTTCCACCTCCTAAACCACAAGCTATGAAAACCATATCAGCACCTTTTAACAATTCACGAATTTCGTTTTGAGATTCTTCAGCTGCTCTTTTTCCTATTTCTGGATTCATTCCGGCACCCAATCCCTTGGTTACAGATTTTCCGATATTAAGTTTATAGCTAGCTCGACTACTTTGTAGGGCTTGAATATCAGTATTAATAGCGATAAATTCAACCCCTCTAATTCCGGCTTCAATCATTCTATTAATAGCATTACCTCCACCACCGCCAACTCCAACTACCTTAATTTTAGCCGATGTTTCAATGTTTGGTTTTATTTCAGGCATATTTATTATCTTAAATTTTTATTATTTTGGTATTATTTTTCCAAAAAATTTTCCAAATTTATTAAAAGCATTTTTAAAACTATCTTTCATAAAATTCATCTTTACTCCATTTTCCGAATAACTTCCATAAGCCGCCAAACTTAAGGCTGGAAGAAAATCTGGTCGAGAAGCTTTATCAACTTCTACTTTAACATGTTTAGGTTCTAAAAAGGTTACTGGTAAAGATAAGGTTTTTTTAGCGGTCTTAACTATTCCTTGTAATAAAGAACCGCCACCACATAAAAATGCTCCTACTGGTAAAATTTTAGAACGATTTATTTTTTTCAATTCTTCATCCACTAAATTAAATATTTCATCAGTTCGAGCTTCAATAATATCTATTAAATATTTTTTGGAAATAATATTATTATCGTCATCAATTTTTTCTTCTATTAATAAATGCGAAATATCAATTTCATTTTCAAAAATTTCAGCTTCTGAATCAGAATTACCAAATTCTAATTTTATCTTTTCTGCTAAAGTAATTGGACATTTTAATCCTAAGGCAATATCAGCAGTTATATATTCTGAACCAATAGGCAAAATATTAAAATGAAGTAATGATCCATCCTCATAAACAGCCAAAGAAGTAGTAGTGGCCCCAATATCAACAACAGCTACTCCTAATTCCATTTCCTTATTAGTTAAAAATAATTCAGCCATAGTAATTCCAGAAAATAATATATCTTCAATGCCTAGACCAACTCTTTGAATTATTTTAACTAAATTATTCATTTGACTACTCAAAACTAAACATACCAAAACTTCAACTTCCAATCTTATTCCTCTCATTCCAATAGGGTCTTTTACGTCTTCATTATTATCAATATTATATTTAACAGGAATAGTTTTTAAAATTTCGTAATTATTTGGAATGGGAAATGACTTAGCCGAATCTATGGCTCGATTAATATCATTTTGATCTATTTCTCCATCATTTTTACTTATAATCGCTACACCCTTAGCCCTTTGATAGGTTACTTTAGAATGATTAAAAGCCAACCAAACTGAAGTTATGGGAATTCCGACTAATCTTTCAGCTTTTTCTAAACAAGCTGAAAGAGAAGATACTGCATCTTCTATACTATTTATTGTTCCATTTTTACCAATACCAGAACTAGGATGAGAAACAGCTCCAATTATATGAGTACTTTCTTCATTGAATTCAATTTTCTTTTGAGCAATTATCAACTTTATACAATTAGATCCCATATCAAGACCAACAATTATATCATTTTTCATAGTATATTTTATTATTTTTATTTATATTCTTCATTATACTAAAAATTTTTAATATTAGCAACAAATAAAAAATTATAAAAAACCTTAAAAAATAAGGTTTAAATACCAATTAGTCAAATTATTACCCCAAAAAAGCATAATAATAGCCGCAATTGATAAAAATATTCCTAAAGGAACCTTGGAATATATTTTCTTTAAACCAAAAATCATTAATATTATAGCTACTATTCCACCTATTACATAAGTTAAAAAAAGAAAAATAACAAATTGATTTAAAGCTGGAAAGGCTAAAGCAAAAAAAGCTCCTAACCAAATATCACCCTCTCCCAAACCTTTCTTTTTTATAATTAAAATTGTTAAAAAATATTGTAAAGCAAAAAAAGAAATTCCTATTAAAACATTTAATAACATGTTTCCAATTGAATATCCCAAAAACATATTCATTATTATAAAAAAGACACAACCAAAAACAACCACATTAATCGATACTAAATACCAACGAAAATCAAAAACAAAAATTATTATTAACAAAGAAATAAAAATTAAATCAAAACAAAGTTTAAGAATTGAAAAATCATAATTAAAATTAAAATAAAAAGCCAAAACAAAAAGTAATCCTGTAATTAATTCAATTAACGGATATTGCCAAGATATTTTCCCCTTACAAAAATAGCATCGTCCTTTAAGCCAAAAAAAACTTAACAGAGGAATGTTATGATACCAATGAATTGTTTTTTTACAATTAGGACAATAAGATCTACCTAAAATAGTCTCCTCTTTATATAAACGCCAAATCAAACAATTAAGAAAGCTACCTATTATTAAACCTAATATAAAAATTAAAACATAAATTAAAATCATATCTTTAAAATTAATATTTTAGATTACTTATTTTTTCCATATTTATTTTTATCAACTCTTTATAATTTTTAAAAGCATCTAAACTTAATTGACTGGTTATTTTACTTTCTTCCGGCAACATTTCTAGTGTTTTATTATAATATTTTTCAGCTTCTACAAAATTATTTTTATACTCCTCCGCTTTGGCCATACTAAAATAAATATTAGGATAATAAGGTGACATATCTTGAAGTTTTAAAAAATATTCATCGGCCACAGAAAAATCTTTTAATAAAGCCGAACTTTGAGCTTTAGCCATTAAATAGGAAAAAGAATCATTTTTATAAATTTCTAAAAGTTCTACAGAATCTTCTATTCTTTTTTCAGCAATAAACTGCGAAGATCTATCTTTAAAATCACCGTAATTTAAAAAAGTCATTTCAATAAAATTATAAAGATAATAATTATACACCGGTTTTTGATCTTTTAAATAAGAAAAGGTCAACATAGATGCTGGAATTTGATTTTGATAAAAAAGATTTTTAGTTTCAGCATAATAATAATCAATCATTAAGTTTTTTATTTCTCTATTTATTCCTAAAATAACACAACCAGCACTTAAAACTACAAGTATAAATGAAAAAAGATTAAACTTTTTTTCATCTTCATTAATCTCATATTCATAATCAAAATTTAAACTAATAATTATAGCCATAAAAGCCCAAAAATAAATTTCAGTAACAACTACAGCAAAATTAAATAACAAAGAAGCTAAATAAGCCAATAATGAAATAAAAAACATTTTAAATAAAAATTTATCCTGATCTCTTTGCTCACTTTTATAAATTAATCTAAAAAAATAAAAATAAAATAATAAAAATAATAATAATCCAATTACCCCTAAAGTAATTAGATGATCTAAAAATAAATTATGAGCCTTATCGGGTATGGAATTAACTTTATTATCTTCAGCCCAATCTATTTGATAATAGGGGGCTAAAGCTTCGGCTTGATTTTCTAATCCATATCCCCACCATCTATTTTCAATGGCCTTAAAAGATGCTTGCCAAATAAAAATTCTTACCGAAGAACTACCTGACTCAAAATTAAAAGCTGATCGAAAACGTTCTCCGACAGCACTATTACTAAAAAATAAAATAATACCTATAAAAACAATTATAACTATTCCAAAATAAAATACTAATTTATTTTTTTTAAAATAAAATATAAATAGAGATAGAAAAAGAGATAATATTAAACCTACCCAAGCTCCGCGACTGCCCGAACAAATTAAAGCCCAAATATTAAAACCTAAAAAAATAATATAAATTATTTTTAACCATATTCTTTTATATTCTTTTATTGAATAAGCCAATAAAGGAATGGCCATTATTAAAAACGATCCTAAAAAATTAGGTTGTCCCAAAGTGGACATTGATCTTTTAGTAATATAAGCCGGTTCGGACCAAGTTAAAAAATCATAACCAAAATATTGAGCTACGGCATATATTGATACCAAAAAAGAAGATAAACCAATAATTGAAATTAAACGATTAATTTTCTTTTTTTTATTCTTTGATAAAACTAAATTCAAAGACAAAAAAATAAAAAATAAAATAAAATAAAAATTAGACATCCAACCAAATTGTCTATCAGCTGTTCCCCAAAAAGCAGATTGAGTATCAATTGACCACAAAAGGGAAATTAAAGAAAAAATTAAAAGAATTAAGGGAAGATAAAAATATTTTTTAAATAATTCTTTAAAAACTTCTTTAAAATCAGGAGTATGAATAAATTTTATTATTGATAAAAAAGCCATGATCAAAAATAGAACTCTAAATAAAATCATTTTTTGCAATTCAAAGGGATTATCAGTAATAAAAAATAAACCAAAATAAATTGGAATTAAAAAAATAATGGCTAAATAAAAAAATTCAACAAAAAAATCTATAATTTTTATATCTTTAATTCGTTTCATATTATTTAATAATTAATTCTTTTTCCTTTATTATATCATAAAAAAACAAAAGCCGGAAAGCTTTTGTTTTTATAAGATTTTATATACTTTTTCTATTTTCTTTTTCTATTAAAAAATAAAATAACTGGACTGGCTACAAAAATTGAACTATAAGCTCCAACAAAAATACCGATAGCTAAAGCTAAAACAAAATCTCTAATAGAACCTCCACCAAAAATTATAATAGCTATTAAAGCTAATAGAGTAGTAAAAGTGGTATTTAAAGTTCTGGTTAATGTTTGATTAATACTAGCATTAACCGTATTTAGAAAATTATCATTACTTTTAGGTAAATTTTCTCTGATTCTGTCAAAAGTAACAATAGTATCATTAACACTATAACCTAAAATAGTTAAAATAGCAGCTATAAATGTGGCATTAATTTCAATGTTATAAAACTTTCCTAAAAAAGCAAATATTCCTAAAACAATTAAAATATCATGGGCTAAGGCAATAATAGCTCCTAGACCATATTTCCAAGACGCAACCGGTTTTGAAACCTTTCTAAAGGCAATAGCAATATAAATAATTATAACTATAACTGCCAAAGAAATGGTATTAAAAGATTTGTTTTTTAAATCTTTTCCGATGGAAGGACCGACTGAATCAAAACGAAGTTCTGTTACTTTATCACCATTTTGATCATCTCCGTTCAAAGTGACAGCCAAATCATCTAAATTGCTTTTTATTTTTTCACGGATATCCACCGAATCATCTTTAAAACGTAATATTAAAGAATTATCCGTAGTCGGCTGAACGGACAAACTATTTAAATTCAAATCAGCCAAAGATTCTTTAACTTGAACCACATTTGGTTGTTGCCCCTTAAAACTAACCTCCATTAAACTACCACCTGTAAAATCTATTCCAAAATTCAAACCCCAAATAATTATAGCCACCAAAGACAAAGTGGCTATGATTCCTGAAAAAATTAACCAAAATTTTCTATATCTTGCAACATTTAAATTAATCATATTTTTTATTTTTATTTTTATTAATAATTAATTATTATTTTCCTCTTTTTTCTTTTTAATTCCTAATAACCAACTGTGTTTTTCAATTCTTTTACCTAAAAATAGATTTAAGAAAACATTAGTAATAGTTATAGCTGTAAACATAGAAACTGAAACCCCAATAAAAAGAGTAGTTCCAAATCCTTTTAAAGTCCCTGTACCAAAAAACATTAAAATTAAACAAATAAGTAAAGTGGTAATATTTCCATCACGAATAGAAGGCCAAGCTCTTCTTATTCCTTCATGAACAGAATCTTTTACACTTCGACCAACTTTTAACTCTTCTTTTGTTCTTTCAAATATAAGGACATTAGCATCAACTGCCATACCAATAGATAAAACAAAACCAGCTACACCAGCTAATGTTAGAGTAACCGGATTTAATCCACAAATTAATAAAACAGTACCAACTACTAAGAATAATATGGTTATAGGAATATCCAATATTTTCATTTCGTTAAATGAATATATCATTAGTCCAATAAAAAACAACGGAATAATTAAAGCCAACCACAAAGGCAATGCTTTAAAAATAGATAAAACGGTAACACCATAAATTAACAGAGAAGCCACTGAGATTAAACCTGGTAATCGATAAACAATAATCATAAACAAAACAACCAATAATAATCCTATCAAACCAGCTTTTAAACTATTTTGAACTGATTGAGAACCAAGTGTAGCTCCAACTTCTTTTTGATTTACTAATTCAATTGGAACTGGTAAAGCTCCAGCTTTTAATCTTTGAACCAATTCTTTAGCTTCGGCAACACTAAAACTTCCACTAATAACTGCTTTACCATCAGAAATAGTTTCATTAACTGTTGGAACACTAATAGCCATATCATCTAAATAAATAGCTACTGGTTTACCAATATTTCTAGAAGTTATTTCTCCAAACAACTTAGCTCCATCATTATCAAATTCTAAAGCTACTTCTGGAGTATTATCATTAGGATTAAATTGAAGGGAAGCATTTTTTAAATTAGACCCTGTTAATTCTGTACTGTTCCAATCGTAATTTAAATCTGAAACATCGGATTCAGTCATTTTATTCAAAACTATTGATCTAACTTTATATTCATTTTTAGAATCATCAGAATCACTTAATAATATAGAAGTAGCACTTTTTTTGTCTTCTAATTTAAAAACAACATATTCATAATCAGTTTCTATAACCTCGGATATTTGACCAATTTCCAAGTTTTTTACGTATTCATATATATCAGAATTATTGCTTTTAGTTATCCAACCCAAATCTCCATCATTTTCAGTCCCCACTGAAACATCACTAGAAGAAGAAATGTTTAAAGAAGAATTGTTTTCCTTAGCTAAAGTTGTAAAATCTTCTCCATTTTTTAC
>CAYMMH010000015.1:0-7763 GCA_964391525.1 uncultured Gammaproteobacteria bacterium
TGAATGAAGATGTTTGTCAACCAGACAATGGTGATTGTAATGTATCACATGGTTTAACTTGTGATTCTTCATCTTGTACTTGTGTCGGTAATCCTATAATCACAAAAATTAGTCCGATGGGAGGTTTTTGTGAAAATGATTTAAATAAATCTTGTTCTAAAGATAGTGATTGTAACGGAGGAACTTGTAATTTGAATATTCCTAATACCACTGGTGGCAATTTAGTTACCATATTGGGTTATAATTTTGATACTTATTCGCCAACTTCATCAGTTGTTAATTTTATAAAAGGTGAAACAATTATTGAAGGACAAAATCCTAAAGAATTAAATGATAACTGTGTAAATTCTTGGAATAATGAACAAATTATAATTGCTATGCCCTCAGGAACATCTTTTGTTTCTGGTGATGATATTGAAATTGAAGTTATCACCGCACAAGGAAAAAGCGATAAAAGTCGTGATAATAATGGACCTAAATTGAATTATTTAAAATATAATAATATTGTTCGTCCGGGGTTATGTCAACTTAGTTCTAGTTTTGGGAAAATGAATGATTTAGTAACTTATTACGGAATTAATTTAGCTAGTAGTCAAGCTTATTTTGGTTCGGAAAATAATAGTATTTTAGGTTTTTATCCAAATATTGCCGCTGAAAATTTTTCAATTATAACTTCGGTGCCAAATTTATCAAGTGGTGAGGTAGGAACTTTTGCTAAAAATGCTGTTACGGCAATTGCTAGTAATTATTTAGATTTTAAAAAAATAGAAGAAGATCCTCAGGGTCCTTCAATTTCTTTTTTTGATCCGATTATTGGTCCGGTTGGACAATATATAACTATTCATGGTAGCGGTTTTTATGATTCAAAAGGAATGAGTCAAGTTTATTTTAAAGATGTATATACTGGAGCTACAACTACAGCTGATTTTTCTTTTCCTGATGTTTGTCTACAATCAGTTTGGTCTAAAGAACAAGTTTTAATAAAAGTGCCGACGGGATTAAATAATGGAGAGTATAAGATAGCTATGAAAATAAGAGATTGGGATGAAATAGAATCTAATGATAATTTTATAGTAGATTCAAATTCTCCTTTATTACCTAGTTTATGCAAAATATCTCCAATTTTTGGACCTATTAATTCGGCTGTTTCTTTATGGGGAGAATATTTTGGTACTAGTTCCTTGGCTGTTTTTAGTAGAAATAAAATAGTTAATGCTTCTGAATCTAGTGTAGAAAATGGAGCAAATAAAATTTTAGTTAGTGTTCCAGAGTCATCAATTACTGGTCCGGTAGCCGTTAAGAGAGATAATTTAATTGGAAATAGTTTAAATTTTACAGTTGGTTCTTGTAGTTCTAATTCTGATTGTCCAAGTAATGGTCCATATTGTTGTCAGCCAGGAACTTCTTTAGCCGGAGCTTGTGTAAATAATATTGATGATTGTTTAGCATCAACAACTTTAAGTTCTGTTTTTCAATGGAAATTTACAACCGGATTTGCCACTTCAACCCTTGATGGTCCTGGATATAGTTGTGATAGTTACTCGTCTTGTCCAACATCTAAAATTGCTTGTCCTAATTCCTTAGGTGTTTGTTCTCCTTATCCTGGTGATGGAAATAATGAAGCTTCTTGTCAGTGTTGTTGCGATAAAACGAAAAATACTTCTAATGGAAATGAAGATTGTTGCTCTCCTTTAACTTGCGCTAATAGTTGTGGATCTAGTGCTGATTATGGTTTATGTTCTGGTTGCAAAATTTCAGAAACAACCACTACTTCAACCAGGGATATGGCTTGTAATTGTGAAAAAGCACAAGGAAAATATTGTCAGGTTGATGGTTATGAAAATGGAGCTTGTTTAGATTGTACGGCCTTGAATCAAAGTAATTGCAAAGAACACTCAGCTTCTTGTTGTTGGGATAATGGAAATAATGTTTGTCGAGGTGGAATTAGTGATAATAGTGTTTGGGGTAATAATAGTACTAATATAGGATTATGTCCTTATTATAAATGTGATAATCAAGATTCAACTATTTGCGCTTCATCTACTCCAGTAACCAGTTCTTTTGGTAGTTATTCAAGTATAGAACAATGCGGAAAAGAATGTGCTAAAAATTGTACTCAATTATTAGGAAATACTAATTTTAATAGTTGTCTTTCTGGCGGATTGGGTTGTTGTTGGAATACTTCAGTTATTCCATCGGAGGGAGCTAATTATAGTAGCGATGGAATTTGTGATGGTGGTAGTCGTTATAGTGATGGTACATATATAGGATTATGTAAAGCTTTTGAATGTGATGAAAATAATGCTTGTGTCAGTACTCCTTTTGGTGCTTTAACCGAATGTAGTTCTAAAATTTGTCAAGAAAATCAAAGTTTGAGTCCAGGAGATTCTTGTAATGTAAAAGCCACTTCAACCTATAATACTTGTAATACTTCTCGTTGTGCTTCTCCTTTTGGTTGTTTAGTTGAAGAAACTGATGTTAATCGTTGTGGTTTCTGCTGTTGTGACCCTAATGCTGAAACTGATGTTTGTTCTACTATAAACAGTAAATTATCTTGTCATCCTAATAAAGGAAACTGTCTTGGAGACGATCGTGGTATATGTTGTGGTTGTTCTAGTGATATAGACTGTGTGAGTACTGAAACCTCTGGTTGTGGAATTGATACTTGTTGTTATTCTAGACCAAAGGTTCAAAATATTCTTCCTGAAGATAAAGATGAGTATGTTTGTCGTAATGCTTTAATTTCTATAGATTTTGATCAAAAAATAAGCATTAGTAGTATTGATGGTAATATTTTATTATTAGAAGAAAGTGATAATACTTGTTCGTTAGATACTTATCTTATCGGTTCTAGTGATATTAATAATAAAAATAATTTCTGGAATAAATTAAAAAATGTTTTTTCTAAATCTATAATAGCTAAAGTATTTAGAAAAAATGTTATAGCCGCTCCTTCAAGTTCTAAGGTTTATTGTGCTGTTCCTGGTATCCTTGAAGTTGAACAAAAAAATAATGATTTTTCTACCATTAATTTTCATCCTAATAATTTATTAAAACCTGGTACAAGATATTATGTAATTGTTAAAGGGGATGAAAATTTAGATAGTACCAAAGGAATTAAAAATATAAAAGAAATAGGAATGAATGGTTCTGGCTATGCTTCAACTTTAAATGGAGAAACTATTTATATTGAATCAGATGAAAATAATATAAAGTTTAATAATATTTATTTTAAAAATTCTCAAATTTTTGAGTTTAAAACTTTAGATGTTAAATCGGAAGGTGGAGGAATTTGTAGTATTGATCATGTTGTCGTATCTCCTTTTTCTTATTTATTTCAATCAATTGAAAATGATATAAATGAAAATGATAATGATCCTCAATCTAATACATTTAATTCAGTTGCTGATGAGGATATGGTTTTATATTCCTCAGCTTATTCTAAGGATAATCAAATACTGGCTACTTCAACCCAATATAATTGGACTTGGCTTTGGTCTATTGATAATAATCAAAAAATAGAATTTAAAAATGTTCCTACTTGGTCTAATGATAGTCAACACAGAATGATAAAAGTGGTTGAAGGAATAACTTATGGCGAAGCTAAGGTTAGTGCCACAGTTAAATTAAGTTCTGGAAATATTATTGATAAAGGTAATAATATTTCTAATTTAGCTGATATTTATATATTAAATTGTAAAAATCCGTGGCCAGCTGTAAAAAGTGATGGAACCTGGACACCATGGGAGGATAAAAGTTCAGCTGATTATAATACCTATAATTATAAAATATATTATTGCCGAGATGCCGGAGAAGACGGAGCGGAAGATGATTTACCGGCTTTTTCGGAATTAAATGTTATTAACAAAGGAAAAAGTTTAAATAAAGTTTGTAATAATAATCCAAGTCAAGCTTGTAATTTAGACAATGAATGTCCAGTGGGAGGATTTTGTTTGTCTAATTTTTTAAAGGAAACATATTTTTTTAGAAGTAGTACAGATTCTAATAGTTCTAATGATATTTTTTCTCTTCGTTACTATTTATCTACAAGTGCCGGTGGATCTCTTACAGGAGAATCTCTTTTCCAATTAGTATATTACGGAAATAATGGAAGTTCTATTACTGCTGTTCCTAACAATGGTTATTATTTTTCTCAGTGGTCCGATGGCAGAAAAGATAATCCTAGAATTGATACTAATGTAACTCAAAATGTGGCAGTTAGTCCTGTTTTTATTAAACAGGTGTATACTATTAAATATTATACCAATAATTCCGAATTTGGACATTTAGAAGGAAAACTTGAGCAAACTGTTGATGCTGGTGAAAAAGGAGAACCTATTACAGCCACTGTTTCTGATTCTTGTGAAGATTGCGTTTTATTTGGTTGGGAAGTAAATGGAGTTTTTGAAAAAAATACAAATATAGGTTCATATGAGATTAGTAGAACAGAAAATGGCGTATCGCAAAATCTTAATATAACGGCTATTTTTTCTAATTGTGGTCGTGATATTCATTATAACGGACAAGATTATTCTACTACTCAAATAGACGGTCAATGTTGGTTGGCTGAAAATTTAAATATTGGAAATTCAATTACTTCAGATAATAAACCCAGTGATGATGGAGTTATTGAAAAATACTGTTATGACGATGATGATAGTAATTGTAGCACTTATGGTGGTTTATATTTATGGAATGAAGCTATGCAATATTCAAATGAAGAAGGATCACAAGGAATTTGTCCAAGTGGTTGGCATATTCCAAGGGAAACTGATATTGATAAAATGATTAATGAATTAAAAACTAATAGTTATTATTATTGTAGAGGAAGTGAAGATTTTATAGCCAAGTCTTTAGCCGGTCAAAGTTATTGGTCAAACACTAATGGAGAATGTGAGGTTGGATATATATTAGGTCTTAATAATTCTTCAGGATTTAATGCTTTGCCAACTGGTAGTTTTTTTCTTCCCTCCAAAGAATATATATATAAAGGTGATGAAAGTAATTGGTGGACTTCGGATCTTGCTTCTTCAATGGGAAATCCTTCTTTTGGTACAGCTTTTTATATTATGAATAATTTAAATCAATTTTTAGCTTATAGTGGAAATACTTATAGAATAGCGGCAGACACATCCGAAGTAGTGGCAGACACATCCGAAGCAGGTGATGATCCTAATGATTTTACTACCAGCAATTATTATAAAGGAGTTAGTCTTTATAATAATTCCGTAGAACGCAATGATATGTATGTTGATGGTTTTCCGGAATGGACAGCTCTTCCTGTTCGCTGTGTTAAGGATTTGGAAATAGATTAGAATTTTATAATTTAATTCTTTTTTGTTATAAATTAAAATATTTTTTTAAAAATGAAAATTAAATTTAAAAATATAGGTTTACATTTTTTAGTTTTAAGTAATATCTTAATATTGTTTTTGATTGGTACTTTTCTTTTTCCTAATAATATTAAAACATTAGCAGCACCGGGAACTTCCGATGCCGTAGCCATAAGAGTTATTTCTAATCCCGATCATATTAGTGCTCAAGATTGGTATGAACAACAAAAATTTTTAGGATCTCCTCAATCATTAACAGTTGATGGTTATAAAGCGGTTAGAGACGGAAGAACAGTGTATGTTTCGGCTACTAATATAGTCAATGAAAATTCAATAAATTATTTATATAGTAATATTTATTTAATTTCATATAATCAATCAGCTGATTCTCAAACAGTTGATATTTTTGGTCAAATATTAAAAAATTGGAAATTTAATACCAATTTAACAAACATTGTTGGATCTTGTACAATATCGTCTAAAAGTTGTTATGAAGAATCGGATTGTTTAGAAGGATATATTTGTTCTAATAATAAATGCATATTGCCAACGGGAGATAATTTAAATTGTATATTAGATTCGGAATGTCCAACTAATTTATTTTGTAATGGAAAAAAAGCTAAAATAATTAGAGATTTAGATCGTTTGGAAAAAATAGTAGCAATTAAAAATTCTTTATCCGAATATTATAATAAAACTAATCATTATCCGATTTTAGGTTCGGGAACTTATTTATCTCATATAGCTCTTTCGTCTTGGCCTTCTTGGCAGAGTTCTTTTTTAAATGAATTATCTCTTGATGGAATAAGCGATCCGATAAATAAATTAGGTCCTTGTGGTGATACTGAAAGAAAATTTGATTTAGATACTTGTTGGAATGCTTCTGCTAATACTTTTTTAAGTACTACAACTAGTTATAATTCTGAAAATTTTGCTCTACCTAATAATAGTTATATTATTACTTATTTAACTAATAATAATGGTTCTGATTATAATTTATGTGCTGTCATGGAAACGGCCATGGATGGTATTGATTATAGGTTAGCGTCTTCTTCTATTTCTAATTATAGTTGTGGAGTTGGATCTTCGGCTGGCAACGCTTCTATAGTCGGTAATATTCAAAATAAAGCACCATATATTTCAGAATATTCTCTAAATGGAATAAGTGGTCAAGAACTTCAGGGGTTTATTAAAGCCATTGATCCAGAGGGAAATACTATAAATTGGCAAATAATCAATTCTAATTTTTCTGGTTGGGGAGTTGAACCAACACCAATTTTAATTAATTCTGGTGATCCTAATCAAAAAATGTTATGGGCCAATAAAGTTGGAAATGAAGGTAATTATTCAATAACAATAAAATTAACTGATAAATTAGGTTCTTCTACGACTCAAAATTTAGATTTAGTAATTACTAATCCTGGACCACAAATAATAGCTGGTAATGTTTCTCATAATTTAAGTTATAATCCATCTTTTACTACTAATATTACCGTTAAATCGCTTAATAATTTACAAAATAGTATTGGTGATACAAAAAATATAAGATTAAATTATTATAAACAAGGTGTTGGTTATAATATTGCAGTTCCTGAGTGTCCAAATTATAGTTTTACTTTTAATAATCAATTTAAAGCTTGCTATACCAAAATTACAGACAAGGAAGTGATTGTAAAAATTAGCGGTTTAAACAATAATTTAAGTATTGGTGATTATACTCAGTCAATATTTGTTTGTGATCAATATAATGGTTGTTCAGAAAAAGAATTTATTATAAGTTTAACAGCCAATAAACCAGTTATTTCTTTTGATAATTGTTTAAAAATTGCTTCTTTGGGAGATAATTATGAATGTAAAATAGATATAGCTAATACCATAGAAAGTAGTAATACTTTGGTTAATTTTTCTACTTCCTCATTGGGGTTAAACTTTAATAGTAGTACTAAAAAAATAAGTGGAAAATTATCTGGATTAGGAGAAATAAATATTACAGCTACTACTACCAATCAATTTGGTTTGAGCACCACTAAAAATTATACGTTACAAGTTATAACTGATTGCGGAAACACTATGTTAAAATATGAAGGAGGTCCTTGGAATTTTGATGGCACAAAAAGAAACGGTGGCGGTTATTACAAAACATTATTAATAGGAAATAAATGTTGGTTAGGAGATAATTTAAATATTGGAACTTTTGTTGCAAATGCCGCTACTACAACCAATAATTTAGTTATTGAAAAATATTGTTATTTAAATAATCAAACCAATTGTGATATTTATGGAGGATTATATCAATGGAATGAAGCTATGAATTATTCAACTGAAATAAGTTCTCAAGGAATATGTCCGGATGGTTGGCATATACCATCAGCTTGGGAATGGCAAACTTATTTGTTTAATGTTGTAAAAAATCAGGGATATGGCTGTGAA
>CAYMMH010000015.1:7863-10312 GCA_964391525.1 uncultured Gammaproteobacteria bacterium
ATAAAAGATTAGTTTTATAAAATATTTTTTTGTGTTATAATTTAATAGCTTAATAAATTTAAATTTAAAATTATGTTTGATGATTTAAAACAAAATGATGCTACTGATAAAGTTGATGATATTTTTGCCGAATCAGAGCAAGATAATAATGAACCGACAAAAAATCCTCAACCTTCAGTAGCTGATCTCAATTTAAAAAAACCTGAGATGAATAACGCTATTCCCCAATTTGATGATGAAAATAAATCTCGTTCAAAAAAGATGATAAAAACTATATTATTAATTGTGATAATATTAGTTATAGTTTTAATTAGTGCTTATTTTGTTTATTCTAAAATATTATTACCTAAAACTTTGAATGTTGATAATAATATAAATAACAGTAATACAATTTCCAATAATTTAGTTAATACTTCGGATGAATCAGCGGATTCCACTGGTCTTATTGGAACCGGAGCGGGAGAAGTAATGGATGTTGAAACCGGAATGGAAGAATATCCTATGGATGAATTTATTGATGATGAAGAAAACTCAGAGGCTATGGACGTTTTAAAAAATATTGATTCCGATTCTGATGGTTTATTTGATTATGATGAAACTTATGTTTACAAAACTGATCCTAATCTTTTTGACACTGATAATGATATGATCAATGATTATGATGAAGTTATGATTTTTGGAACCAACCCACTTTTACTTGATTCTGACAATGACACTTATTTAGATGGTAAAGAAATAATGTCTGGTTATAATCCTTTAGGTGAAGGAAAATTAAATCCTCTTTTATTAAAAGATCAAAATCTTTTTGTTGAAAAATACCCAGAATTAGCCGGAAAATAATCTATGAAATTTAATAAAGATAAAAAACAAGAAAAAAAAGATGAAGCTGACGTTGAATCAGAAATAGTTTTAGATATTCATCGGATGCCTAAGGGTTATAAAACTGGTCGTTTTGAAGTAGAAAAAAGAGTTGTAAGCGGATATAATGAAAATTCTGGTGGAACTAAAAAAATAGGAATTTTTATAATAGTTTTTGGTATCGTAGTAGTGATAGCTATAGTTTATTTTGTTTTTTCTTATGTTTTTAAAAATTCTGAACCGAAAGATAAAATGGTTGAAACTAAAAACACAGAGGATAATATTATTGATAATTCTAATATTAAAAATACTTCAACTGAAAATCAAACATCAGAAACCAATCAAGAAATTAATACTTCAACTACTAGCACCGAAGATATTATTGTATCAGAAGAAACAAGTTCTACCACCTCTTCCACAACTTCAGAAAATACTGAAGAAAAATTTTTATTAGCTGTTGATTCTGATAAAGATGGTTTGAGTGATGACGAAGAATTTGTTTTAGGAACAAAATATTCTGAGAGTAATTCTGATGGCGATAGCTTTAGTGATTTTACTGAAGTTATGAATTTATATAATCCTACCGGAAGCGGACCTATAAGTGATAATGTTAACATTACTAAATATGAGAATAAAACTTTTTCTTATTTTATACTTTATCCAAAAAGTTTTGGTAAAAGTGTTCTAACTGATGAATCTTCATTAGTTTTATCTATAGATGATAATGCTTTTTTCCAGGTTTTAGTTGAAAAAAATACAAATAATTTTTCCATCAAAGATTGGTATGCCGATAGATTTTTTACTTTAATTCCTGATGCTAATGTTATAAGTAATAATGTTTGGGATGGAGTTTATGATTCAGAAGGATTAACTTTATATTTAACCGATAAACAACGTAAAAATGTTTATACTATATTGTATAATACTACTAATAATCAAAAAACCTATATTAACATTTTTAATATGATGATTAAATCTTTTACTTTACGTTAAAATAAATAATAAAGATAAAAAAAGGGAGAATTTAATATTCTCCTTTTTTTGTTTATCTTTTTATTTACTGATAATTTTATCTATTATTCCATATTTTTTAGCTGTTTCAACGTCCATAAAGAAATCTCTATCACTATCTCTTTCAATGTCACTCAATTTTCTTCCAGTATGTTTTGATAATATTTTATTCATTTTATCTTTTATTTTTAATATGTGTTCAGCATGTATTTTAACATCACTAGCTTGACCGTCAAATCCTCCCATAACTTGATGTATAAGTATTTCGCTATTAGGAAGAGCTAATCTTTTTCCCGGAGCCCCAGCTGCTAATAATACTGAAGCCATAGAAGCGGCCATTCCGACACAAATAGTAGAAACATCACTTTTGATATATTGCATAGTATCATAAATAGCTAAACCAGAAACAACTGATCCACCCGGAGAATTGATATAAAATTTTATATCTTTGTTTTTATCTTCGGCGTCTAAAAAAAGTAATTGAGCTATTATTATATTGGCAGTATGATCATCTATAGCTTCACCTAAAAAAACAATTCTATCTTTTAATAAACGAGAATAAATATCATAAGCTCGTTCG
>CAYMMH010000016.1:0-10120 GCA_964391525.1 uncultured Gammaproteobacteria bacterium
ATTCTTTTTTTATCTCGTTTATAAATTCAGTATTAAATTCTAATAAAGCATTAAGCAATTTCATGTAAGCTAATTTCTCTTCTTTAGGAGTGTTTTCATCACTTATCTTGTCCATTAATGCTTCAACATCTTTTTTAATATCTTCTGGATTAAATTGTTGTGAGTCCATAATTTTTAAATAATCTAATTAATGATGATTATCATTAACTTAAATTATAATTACTTATTATTTTATAATATACTATATTATATCAATAATTTGACTTTATGTCAAGAAAAAAAAGCATATTTTATGCTTTTTCTTTTTTAATAATAATTTTTACCCAATTAATAATTGAGAAAAATAAAAATACAACACCAAACAATCCAAATACTAAGCAGACAAGAATAGATATTAGAGGAACTTCTTCTTTGGAAAGTTTATCTGAAAAAGATGAAAACCACATTATAATATCAAAAAATACTATAATGGTACCGATAATAAATGAACTTACTATTGTAATAATGGAAACTTGTTTGTCTTTCTTAAAATTATTTCTTTTAACTTTTTTCATTTTAATTACATACTTTCTTTTAAATAAATAATATTATTATATGAATCAAAAAAAAGAGAAACTTTATTTCTACCTAAAAAATGAATCTCTCTTTCTTTAATTATAATGTTTTTTAAAATAACCATAATTTTTTCTTCTAACTCATTCCAATAAAAAACTGGAGATTTGAATAAAGAAATTTTATATTTTTCGATAACGATTAAGATTAATCCTGGAACATCTTTAAATAACATTCCAACAAAAAAAAGTAAATTTCCATATTTTTCATTGTTAAAATCAATATCTTGAATTGATCTAAAAAATATACGATTATCTACTAATCTATCTGATACATTAAAAATTATTTTTTCTAATCCAAGAAATTGATCATAAGTTTCTTCTATTAAAAAACGAAATTCTTTTGACTCATCAAATTTTTCTTTGATTTTTAATTCATTTTTTTCCATCTTGTTATATATTAAATTGTTAATGTTCCGTTAATTATCTTACAATATACAAGAAAAATTATTTAATGTCAACTAAGCCCTAATTTTCATTTCATAATTTCCTAAACGATATTTTAAATGTTCAAAAAGTTCTCCCTTCTTTTTATTATCCAAAATTTTTTTACTATTTAAATTATTAACCAACTTTTCTAAATATTCATTTAAATCATAAATATTAGTAGATTTTAAAAATCTCATAGAAGAAGAAATTCCTTCTTCTTCTAAAATATCCAAATAATCATCTTCCAATCTTTTATTAAAACCCAAAGACCCATTAAAATCCTCTATCGCCACTTTTTCTATAGAAAGTTTCAAAATTCTTCTATTTACATTTTCTTTTACTTCTTCAAAATTTTCTTTTTTAATATTATGAAAATTTTTTTCTATTACATCCTCACTTAGTTTTTCAATTTTATTTTTACTAAAATTGCTATCATGAATATTAAAATTACATTCTCTCATACAATTAACTACGGAATTTATTTTTTTTGAAAGAACATCATCCATAATTTGATCATATTTATTCCAATTAAATTCATTATTATTTTCTACATTACTTTTTTCAAAATTTTTCATATTTTTATAATTAATTATTATTTATTTAATAAAATAAAAAACTCAAATTGAGTTTATTATTATTTTTCTTTTTTAAATTTCATATAATTAAAGTATTATTGTGATCATTGTATCATAAAAAAATTAATTTTTCAATTAAAAATAAAACATATAAAAACTATTGACAATATTGTAAAAATATTATATAATATTAAGTTAAATTTAAGAAAAATATTATGATATCAATTTCAATCACAATAATTTTAGCTACCGTAGTTACTAGATTATTAAATAATAAAAATAGGAATAAAAATCAGCAAATAGATACTGCTAGTGTTCTCAGTGATAAGAGTAAATATTCTAAAAATTATTATTAAAAAACCTGATATCTCTAATATCAGGTTTTTAAATAATCTCCATTTTAAATTTAAATCTGAATTCTTCTGAAAAAGAAACTACCTAAAAATAATAAAATAAGAGTAGAAATACTTAGAACTAAAATATCTAAACTTAAAGAAAAATAACCATTATCTATCATTAGAAATCTTAAAGCATCCACTCCATAGGTCAGTGGATTTATTTTTGTAATAAACTGTAAAAAATTAGGTAAGTCATTTAAAGGAAAGAGTGCCCCTGATAAAAAGAATAAAGGCATTATTAAAAAATTCATTATTAATTGGAAACCTTGCATATCTTCTAAAAAAGAAGCTATTAAAATACCCAAGGAAGTAAATAATAAAGCAATCAAAAACATTAATAAAATAATGGGAATTATAAATTGCCAACTTGATAATTCTAATCCAAATAACAAAGAAATAAATAAAACTAAAATACCTTGAATAGTAGCTACAGTTGCTCCCCCTAAAGTTTTACCAATCATAATACTAATTCGAGATACTGGGGCTACTAAGGTTTCTTTTAAAAAACCAAATTGTCTATCCCAAATAATTTCTATTCCTGAAAAAATAGCTGTGAATATTATACTCATTGATATAATTCCAGGAGCTAAAAAATTTAAATAATTACCTTGTCCAGCTTGTTGAAAAACTGAACCAAAACCATATCCAAGAGCTAATAGAAAAAGTATTGGTTGACCTAAAGAGCCAATAATTCTAGACTTAGAACGAAAATATTTTTTTAATTGTCTTAACCAAAATATATATATTTTTTGCATATAATTATCTTTTAGAATGATGCCCTCTCATTATATCAATTGAATTAGCATATTCTTCCCTTATTTTTTTACCGGTTAATTTTAAGAAAGCTTCTTCTAAGGAATTCGTATTGGTTTGTGTTCTTAATTCTTTAGGACTACCAATTACTATTATTTTACCTTGATCTATAATAGCAATTCTATTCGCAATTCTATCAGCTTCATCCATATAATGGGTAGAAAAAAAGATGGTTGTTTTTTCAGAATCATTTAATTTTTTTAAATAATCCCACAATAGATTTCTAGTTTGAGGATCTAACCCTAAGGTTGGTTCATCTAAAAAAAGAACTTTAGGATGATGAAGTAATCCTCTAGCTATTTCTAATCTTCTTTTCATACCTCCAGAAAATTTTTTAACTAAAACATCACGACGATCCCATAATTCAACCATTTTTAATAATTGCTCACCTCTTTCTCTTCTAATTTTTTTAGGAACACCATATAATACACCATGAAAATTAACATTCTCCCAAGCAGTTAAATCTTCATCTAAACTTTGATCTTGAAAAACAATTCCAAAAGAATGACGTACTTCATCAGGATTTTTAACTAGATTAATTTTATTTATAGACATCTCACCCTTGCTTGGTTTAAGTAAAGTAGTTAACATTTTTATAGTGGTTGATTTACCAGCACCATTAGGACCTAAAAATGCAAATATTTCACCCCTCCCTACTCTAAATGATATATCATCCACAGCTTTAAAATCTTTAAAGTACTTACTAACATTTTTAACTTCAATCATATAATAATTAATTTTAAAATTAATATAATAACATAGTAAATTATTTTCAAAATAATATCAATAAAAAAACCTAAAAATATAGGTCTTTAAATTTATTATTATCAATATTTAATATCTTAAAATTTATAATAATCAACCAAAATTAACCAACCAATAAGTGAAATGAATATGGATACTAAATTCCCTATCAAGAATAGATTATAAAAAATTCTATCATCTTTATTAGTCCATTTCTTCCAACCAACAGCTGTCTTTATACCCATCCAAATCATAATTCCAGAATAAAGATCAAAAATAAATAAAAATAGATAAAAGAATCTTTCTACAAAACCCAAAATGATAGTTATTTTAATATGTGGATCATTTTTTCCACCTCCATCTTTTCTTGTACCTAAAAAACGAGGAAGCCATCTATCAATAACTAAATGAATAAACAATGACCCTATTATATTAATCGGTAAAAATATAAATATTATGAGAATAAATAATTTTAACATATTGAATTATAATTATTTCTATACTAATTATAATCTACCATAAAACTACAAAAAAGAAAAAATTAAACCATACTAATAGTTTAACAATTTAATAATTTTTAATTTAATTTTATTATTTTATTTTTTCAACAATATGAGAAAAGTTATCCTCTACTGTTTTATTTAAATCATCTAAATTTTTTTTAACCCCTATTTTCAATACTTTTATCACTTTTTATTGTTTTAAAAAACATGGTATCGGCCAAGTTTTATTTTTGTCTATTATAAAAAATATTAAAAATTCTAAGCTTCATACTCTAAGAGGAATAATAAAATGTGTTGATTCTGACTGCATAAGAGCTCCTTAAACCTCACTTCGCTTAGAATAGTTTCTTTTTAAAAACCAAAAAGTAATTGAGATTTTATCTGCACCTGGATTAACTTGCAAAAATTAAATCATTTATAAAACTTCATCACAAAAAATAGCGACTTGAAATATATTAATTTTTGACATTATTTTTAATATTTATTTGTTCGGCTATTTTTTTAAAAACCATTTCTTTTATTTTAATATCTGGTGTTAATTCCATTTCTCCCTGCCCTGTTAATATTTTTATTCTAAAATCAGGAACTTTTTCAATAAATGTTTCATTTTTACTATGAGGATGATAAACATAAATACGTGTGCTCCAATCTGTTTGACTATTAGTTGGACTTGGGACTGTTAATTCATAGATATAACGATTGGCTAAATGTCCAGAATCTTTAAATTCATCAGAATTTAAACTTTCAGAAATAAATTCAACATTAAATTTTCCTGATAAAATATTTTTAACAACCGAAGATTCATTATCAATTTTTTCTTTAATATTATTATTTGGATTTTTTATTTCTTTATCAAAATTCATAAAATATAAACTAATTATAATATAATAGTATTATAATTAAATTTAATATTATTTTCAAATCGAACTATCCTCGATTTTTGTTCTGTGTTTACATCATCTCCAAATTTCGTGCCAGTTAAAAACTAGAGATTAACAAATATTAAGAAACAACCTGCCCACAATGAGCACACCGTTTAGCCTCGATAGGTATTTCACTTAAACACTCTTTGCATTTCTTAGTTATTGGATCAGCTGGAAGTTCTTTTCTTGAACGAGCAATAAGTACATTCATTGGTTTAATTACAAAGAAAAATACAGCACCGGCTACAAGAATAAATGAAAAGAGTGCATTAATGAAATGCCCAATCATAAATTTGCTTTTATTTATAGTGAAAGCAAGACCACTAAAGTCTGGCACTTTGGCAATTGCCGCTATAAGCGGGGTTAATAAGTCGGAAACAAATGCAGATATAATTGTCCCAAACGCTGCACCAATTACGACACCCACTGATAATTCCACAACATTACCTCTTAATAAAAATGTTTTAAATTCATTTTTCATATAATTTTAGTTAAATTATTTAATTAAGACATCAACTCAAAATAATGACAAAACTATTTTTCCAAATCATCTTTGGAAAGTTTTTTTGTACAGAAAAACCAATCATAACAATGAATATCTTTTTGGTTTTCCATTCGTTCTTTGGCCACTCCGCAAGAACCGGCAGTCGGCACAATTACATCATCGCCCGGTCTCCAGTCAGCCGGTGTAGCAACAGAAAATTTATCAGCTGTCTGCATAGCAACTAAGGCCCGATACAATTCATCAAAATTTCTTCCCAAGCTTAAAGGATAGTAAATAATCGCTCTGATTATTCCTTTGGGATCAATAAAGAAAACAGCACGAACGGCTTTAGTATTGCTTTCTCCGGGTTGGATCATACCATATTTTTTAGCCACTTCCATGGTAATATCTTCAATTAAAGGAAATTTTACCTCCACATTTTTCATTCCCTTATATTCAATTTTTTCTTTAATGGTGCGAAGCCAAGCAATATGGCTATAAAGACCATCTACCGACAAACCAACTAATTTACAATTAGCGGCATTAAATTTTTCTTCCAGACTAGCGAAAGTCATAAACTCCGAAGTACAGACCGGAGTAAAATCAGCTGGATGGCTAAAAAGAATTACCCAAGCACCTTCATATTGTTTTGGGAAATCTATTTCTCCCTGTGTGGTTACCGCTTTAAAAACCGGCGCCTTATCTCCAATTCTTGGCATCGGCACGATAACATTGTTTTGTTCTAGTTGTTCCATGTTGTTAATTTATTAAATTAATAAAAGAATTAAATTCCTTCTAAATTTATTATACAATAATTTTTTAAAAAAACCAATTTTCCCAATAAAAAATCCAAACAAAAAATTATGGTAGTATCAAGCCTAAATACTATAAAAAGTTTTTTCTAGATTTTAATAAAAGTGTCATGTCTTGGCTTAAAGTCTTAGAGATGGCTAATGAATATGTACGCCGGAAGCAAAGCTAAGAAAGACTTGTTTAAGAACAAACAAGACTTATCCAAAAAATTAAAGACCTATTTTAAACTTAAATACAATCCGATTATTTATAATGAAAAGAATTAAAAAATATTAAGCTTTAGGCAGCCGGCCTCCACTATTTAAACAATCATCTATCGACTCATAAGAAATAAAATTTTTAGTTTTCTCATAATAAGTAGTTCCCTTTCCATGACATATCCCAGTAGAACTTTTTTTAACCTGTGGGCCATCCAATATTTGAACACTTTCTTTTTCTGATGTTTGTTGAACATCAACATTTGTTTGAGAATTATTGTTTATACTTTCTGAAGTATTAACATTAACGCAAGCATCATCAGCCCAAAGACCTAACTTGTTTTCTCTAGCATATTTTTCAGCATTCTGAAATTCAGTTTGATATTTATAAGGTATATTATAGGTATATTCATGCCCATAACCATTATTAATCATCCATTTATTAAACAACATACCATCTTCTAAATATACATATAATAAAAGACGCCCATACTTATCTCTTTCCCCTTGGCTGTCATCTTTTTCTAATATCACGTTTTTACCACTTAAAATTTCCTTGGCTTTGTTAGAAGCCTCAACCCCAAAACATTGGACTTCTTTACGTGGATCAACCGTTTCTGGAGTATCCAAACCAATCATACGGATACTTTCTAATACATCGTTAATATAAACTTTAATAGTATCTCCATCAACAACTTTCTCAACTTTATACAGAACTAAGTTTTCTAAATCTTTTTCTTTTAACTCTTCACTATTTTTTTCTTTATTATTATTATTTTCGTTATTATCAAAATAATTTAAATTATCTTCTTTAGAATTAACTTCAATATTATCTTTATTGTCATTATTATTGTTTTTTTCCAATTGGTCCCCTGGCAAAATATTATTAATAATTTTGTTAGAACCGTCTGTATCACTATTTATATTATTAACGCATACAATAGACAAAATAAATAAAACTGAAATTAAAACAATCTTTTTATTTAAATTAATTCTATTGTTTAATTTGTTTTTAATCAAATTATATGTTTTAGGAATTAATAATAGCAAAATTAATAGAACAAAAAGACTAGACAATAAACTTTTACTAAATAAAAAAACCATAAAAAATAAAACAAAAAAAACTATCAACAAAGAATTTAATATTTTAAATATTTTTTGATTCATAATTATTTTATCTAAATTTATAATAATATCTATAATAAATTTAACATAAATTTACCTAAAAACAAAGAAAAAGTTATCAACTTCGTGTCTATTCCTCTGCTTTGGACTTAGTTCGGTCTTTGCGTCATTCATTAAGTAATATTAATAAATGACAAACAAAACTATGAATCAAAAAAACACCATTTAATACGGTGCTCTTAGCTCGTAACTCTTCTAAAATGATCGGAGGCTGGGATACAATTGAAACTTTTTTAACTAAAAGTAAAATAAATAATTAAAAAATACTTAATAACACTAAAATTGGAAATATAACAAATAATACTCCAAAAAATAAATCGACACTACTCCTTCTTCCCGCGCTTCTTATGGAAATTGGTCTTTTAAAAAAGAAAAACAGACCTAAAGCAAATGAATACAGGGAAACTATATAGAAAAATATATCAATTAATTTTTCATCTGCTTTCAAAATAGTAATAATAAATAAAATAGACGAAAAACCAATAACCGAACCGAGGATCGGATAAAATAATATATGGTCTAGGTCGATTAATTCTTTGAAATCTTCCCGTTTAACTTCTTTATTTAAAGAATTGTTTATCATTCTTTCAATTTTCTCAAATTTATTCTCAAATGCGTTTATAAATAATGGCTTTCCATTCTGTGTCCATAAATAAATTTCTCTGATTATACCATTTGTTCTCCTTTTAATTTTTATTTTTACAACTTCATTAAAATTAATTGCTGAAGAATTTTTTTTATTAATTAACAAAATCTGTTTGTCATCAATAATTAATTTATTTTTTACAACCGAGGCAAAATAAATAAAAGTTATAATTACCAAAAAGATTAATATACTAAAAACCGGCAGAAAAAAAACAAGACATTTTCATAGTCAAGAAAAAACAGGGGCGCAAAAAAACTAATCGCAAAAAAAACGCACAAGGAGATAAACGCCTTCTTTCTTCTTATAATTTCATTTTGATTTATTAAATACTGGATATAGTTTATATATTAAAATTTTATATAGCACACTAGAGTTAAACCCCTACCCCCTCCCAACAAAAAGCACTAAAGATATGATTAAATATTAGCACCGCTGGTTCCAAATTTCAATTATCCCTATCAAAAACAGCCCATAAATAAGGTTGTTTTATAGGTGCTCGGGGTCGCGAACGATGTTCGAACCATAATTGACTCTGAGTAATCAGACCCTATTAAAATTTATTTTCTATTCATCATAACTATCGTTTCACCAAATTTTTCCTCCAGTGCACATTTCTTATCTAAAACATTGTTAAGGGCTACAAAAGACGTATTTACTAATTTTTTACCCACTGCGTTTTCAGTAAAATAGACTTTAAAAAAATTCATCCCAGCCAATGACATATCTCTTTCTTCGGCCACCCCTCTCATATCAGAGCATTCTTTATTGGATTCTTCAACTAGTTTAGCATAAGAATCGAATATATAACTAACAGTTAAATTTGGCTTAAAATAGAATTTATTATTTAATAAGAATTTCCAAACTTTAGGCATATACTTATCCGTAGATTGTCTTATCTCCAACAAAACTTTTTTATGAGCCAAATATCCAATAATAAACGGGGTCGAGTTGGCCTTTGGTCTATATTTTTCTAATTCTACTCTATATTTATCAAGTCCTGAATAATCTTCCGAAGTCATTGAGATAATTTTTTGCAAAACATCTAACCCAGTGTTCTGTATAGCTATACCGACCAAATAACAAATTAAAACATCTTGAGATTTCATAATAGAATCACCTACAATTACTATTTTCATAGCCTCATCTAAAGCTTCCGCACTCTGTCCATTTCTAGCTAAATTAATAGCCTTAATACCGCTTAAATGGCTTATCTTTCGCCACGGGTTCATGGCCACCACTGGCATATATATTGATATTTCCGATGGATCATTGGTATAAGGGGATTGAAACCGCCCCTTAGCCGCAGCATCGGTAAAATATCCCAAAGCCTCTTCGTTAGTAGCGAGAACATCACTTATCGCATTTTGATCCCAAGTATCACTTTCTAAATAACCACCCGCTATATCATTTCTATAGGAAAAACCATCCATATCAATAACCTCTGACATTTTGTCCGCGTCATACAGTTTATTCAAATCATAAAAAGCGTTTTCTGATTCAGAAATATCAATTATCTGTAGCACCATCATGGAATCATCAACTGGTGTAATATCTTTGCCAGCAAAAAGACCTAAAAGCCCTGGTATAATAAAAACAAATATTATTACAAGCGAAAAAGCTCCAATTAAACAAAACGATACCCCTCTAACTATCTGAGAAATTACCGATCTTTTATTTTTTCTCAGTTTAATTTCTTGCATATGTTTATTATTATATCAAATTATATTAAAAAATTTAAGTCCCTATGGAAGGTACCCATTTCATTAGACACTATTCTTGCAAGATTCCTGATAAAGCCG
>CAYMMH010000017.1:0-9954 GCA_964391525.1 uncultured Gammaproteobacteria bacterium
TACCTTATTATTCTTTTTACTAAAACCTTCAAATGATTTAAGTATTTCTAAAGGAGTAGCAAAAACAATTGTGTTAGATTGATCTGATGATATGTCATTAATTGATTGCAGTGTTCTTAAATGTAGAGCTCCGGTGGAAGCTGACAAAATTTCAGCGGCTTTGGCTAAATTTTCAGCGGCCGCTAATTCTCCTTGAGAATTAATTATAACAGCTCGTTTTTCTCTTTCGGCTTCAGCTTGTTTAGCAATAGTTCTTTCCATTGATTCCGGTAATATAACATCTTTTAATTCAACATTATTAACCTTTAAACCCCAAGAATCAGTTTCTTTATCAACTATTTCTCTTATACGTTCAGCTATTTTATCTCTTTCGGCTAATAATTCATCTAAAGTTATTTCACCTACTATATTTCTCATAGTAGTTTGAGCATATTGACTAATAGCATAACGAAAATCTTCTACTTCAATAATAGCTTTAGTTGAATCTGATATTTTGTAATAAATAACGGCATTAACCGTAACTGGAACATTATCACGAGTAATAGCTCTTTGATCTGGGACATCAACCGCCTTTACTCTAATATCAACTTTTTTAAAACCTTGAAAAATAGGCCACAAAAATCTCCAACCCGGATTCATAATTCCAGTAAAACGACCCATAGTAAATTTAACACCTCGTTCATATTGGTTTATTTGTTTTAAAGAAGACAAGAAAAAAATAACAGCTACGATTAATAAAATGATATAAATGTTCATAGTTTTAAAATTAAATTATAAAATTAATTATTTTATTTTTAACATAAATTATTTTTTTGTAATTTTTTGGACCTAAATAATTTTTTAATTTTTCATCATTTTCAACTTTTTCAATAACCTTAACTTCTTTCTCATCTTTTTCTATTTCAATAGTGCCTCTAGTCTTACCATTAATTTGAACTGCTAAACAAACACTTTCTAAAGCAATAATTGATTCATCAAATTCTGGCCATTTTTGTTGATGGATAGAAAAATCATTACCAATCTTATACCATAATTCTTCACTTATAAAAGGAGCAAAAGGTGCTAATATTAAAAGTAATTTAGAAAAATGTTCCTTAGAAATAGAATTATATTCAGAAAAAACATTAATTAAAATCATTAATTGAGATATGGCTGTATTAAATTTAAATTCTTCTATATCATTTCCTACTTTTTTTATAGCTTTATTAAGTTCTAAAATTAATTTATCATAATTTTCATTACTACCATCATTATTTATATCTACTTTTGGTAATAAATTTTCTAAACGATCTAAAAATCTTCTTAAACCAATTATACCTTTAGTATTCCAAGGTTTAACATCTTCAAAAGTTCCAATAAACATTTCATACATTCGTAAACAATCAGCTCCATATTCTTTTATAACATCATCAGGATTAACAACATTTCCTTTTGATTTACTCATTTTATTACTATCCTCACCTAAGATTATTCCCGGATGTCTTAATTTTACAAAAGGTTCATTGAAATCAATAAAACCATATTTCTGTAAAACTTTAGTAAAAAAACGAACATAGAGTAAATGCATAACTGAATGTTCAGCTCCACCAATATATGTATCAACTGGTAATCTTTTTTTTATTTTTTCAATATCGGCAAAAACTTTATCATTTTTAGGATCTAAATATCTAAAATAATACCAAGACGAACAAACAAAAGTGTCTAAGGTATCACTTTCTCGACAAGCATGACCACCACATTTCGGACAAGAAACATTATGAAATGATTCTGATGAAGTTAAAGGAGATTCTCCGGTTGGTTTAAAATTAACATCACTTGGTAAAATAACCGGTAAATCCTTTTCGGGTACTGCCACTTCTCCACATTTATCACAATAAATTATAGGGATAGGAGCTCCCCAATATCTTTGTCTAGAAACTAACCAATCACGCAAACGATAATTTATAAAAGATCCACCTAATTTATTAGAACTTAACCATTCAATCATTTTTTCTTTAGCCTCTTTTACTTTTAATCCGTTTAAAAAATCAGAATTTATTAAAGTACCATCACCGATATGAGCAGATTGAGAAATATCTCCTCCACTAACAACTTCCAATATTGGCAAATTATATTTTTTTGAAAAATTATAATCACGTTCATCATGAGCCGGGACAGCCATTACTGCTCCCGAACCGTAAGTTGATAAAACATAATCAGCTACAAAAACTTTTATCTCTTGTCCGTTAACTGGATTTACAGCTGATAAACCTTTTATTTCCACTCCTGTTTTTTCCTTGTTCAAACTAGTCCTTTCTATCTCAGTTTTTGTTTTAGCTTCATTGATATATTGATTAACTTCTTCTAAATTAGAAATATCGGAATAAAATTTATTTATTATTTCATGTTCAGGATTAATAGCTACATAAGTACAACCAAATAAAGTATCAGGCCTAGTGGTAAAAACTTCTAAATTATATTCCTTATTTTCGCTTTTTATTTTAAACAAAACTTTAGCTCCAAAACTTTTACCAATCCAATTTATTTGAGCCAGTTTTGTTGATTCAGGCCAATCAACATCATTTAAACCACTTAATAATCCTTTTATGGTTTTACCTTCATAATCTTGATCTTCTATAAACTGACTTATCTTAAAAAACCATTGTTCTAAATTTTTTTGTATAACTTGATTTCCACATCGTTCACAAATTCCTCCTTCAGCTTGTTCATTAGCTAAAACAGTAGCACAACTATCACACCAATTAACTTGAGCTTTCTTTTTGTAAGCTAAATCATTTTTATACAACAACAGAAAAAACCATTGAGTCCAACGATAGTATTCTGGTTTACTGGTTTGAATTTCTAAATCCCAATCATAAGATAAGCCTAAAGAATTTATTTGTTTAGTAAAATTTTTTATAGCTTGATTAGTAGTTATTTCCGGATGAATCCCAGTTTTAATAGCATAATTTTCAGCCGGTAAACCAAAAGCATCCCAACCCATAGGATGTATAACCTTTAAACCCTTCATTCTTTTATAGCGACTAACAATATCGGAAGCTGTATAACCTTCAATATGCCCTACATGTAATCCAGAACCAGATGGATATGGAAACATATCTAAACAATAAAATTTGTTTTTAGAATTAAGTATTTCAGGTGTTTTATACAAGCCACATTTAGCCCACTCCATCATCCACTTTGGTTCAAAATTAGAAAAATTAAGATTTTGATTATTATTATTTTCCTCCATAAAAAACAACACATTTTTAAATAAATATAGATAAATATTAACCTAAATTTAAAAAAAAGTAAACTAAAAACAGTTGATAACTTATTTTTTGCTAAATTTAGTAAATTTTAATTCTTTGCTTTAAAATTATAGATAATATAAAATAATAGTAAATTATTATTATAATTATTATTATAAAAAAATATGCAAACTCCTTATAGAAAAAGTGACAAAGTACCGAGAAATAAAATTGATGCTAAAATAACTTTAGCTAAATTTGAAGAATTAAAAAGAAACTTAGATTACTTAAAAAATAATCTTCGTCCTATGCTAATAACTGAAGTTAAAGAATTATCCACTACCGGAGATTATTCTGAAAATGCCGGTTATCAATCAGCTAAATTTAAACTTCGTCAAACTAATGATAAAATAAATAAAATTGAAGACTTACTGGCTCGTTCGGAAATAATTAAACCAAATCAAAATAATAAAATTGAAATTGGTAATACAGTTGAAATTGAAGTTGATGGAAATATAAGAAAATATCAAATACTCGGATCCTTGGAAACTAATCCCTCTAAAGGTTTTATATCATATAGTTCTCCTTTAGGTTCTTTGTTATTAAATAAAAAAGTTGGAGATATAATAGAATTAAAAAATAATGACAAAACAAAAAAATATAGAATAAAAAATATAGAATAAAAAAAAGCATTTTATTATGATTGAATAAAATGCTTTAAAAATACTTAAGTTAATTTGGAACAATAATAAAATACTCAGGATTAGAAATTTTTTTATCTTTAATAAAAGTAATTTTATTATTAAGTGTTTCTACTCTAATACTTTTTTCACCCTTATTAATTCCGTTAAAAACGATAAAATCATTTTTGCTCTCTTCTCTTTCGTCAGACTTGGCTAACAAAAAAATAGATTGGTTTATTGAACTATTAATATCATTCACAAAATAATAGGAAATTTGATTTTGTGATAATGCAATGTTGTTAAAATTTTTTTTAAAAATTTTACGGTAACTTTCAAAAACATCAAATAATAAAACGTTTTCCGTTCTGTTAAAGCTAACTGAAACAATAGAAAAATTTCCCTTAGGAGTTTTAGTCCCAGTAAAGATAAGCTTATTATTTGTGTTATCAACAAAATTGTCGGTTAAAGGTGATAATACCTTTTTTATACTTAGTGAGAAATAAATTCCATCACCAAAAGATTGACAAACAAATTCATCTCCCAATAAAGGAGGAATACAAAAAGATGAAATTTCTTCAAAAGTTATTCCATCTATAACCATTTTTCTACCTGCCATTTTTATTTATTTTTATTGTTGTTAAAGAAAAAAAAATTATATATTATTAAAAATATTATTTGTATATATCATACATAGTTATAAAAGTCAATAAAAAATATAAAAAATCCATTATTTAATTATAAATAATAGATTTATCTCTTAAAATTATTTAATATTTCTCTTATTTGTTCTATATCTACATAAGTTAACCCCATTTTTGCTCTATTACTATAAAGAGTATACGTATCACGACGAATAGTTGAGGCAGTTGGATAATTACCTTTTCTTATCTTTTCTTTGTATTTTTTTATTAAATTAAGAACGATTTCTTTATCTTCGCTATCCAAATTTTTATAGCGAGGATTAAGACGCATTAATCTACTAAAACTCTGTTCTAGTTCATACTCATTCTTATCTAAAATATCTTTAGCAATATTATCAAAACCCATATATTTATTTTTTAAACTTATTAATAAATTCACTATATTTTTCAATTAATTCTGGACTCTTTTTCTGTATTATATTAATACCATCATCTTTATGTCTAGGAATAAGATGAAGATGAAAATGAAAAATTTCTTGTTGTCCATCTTTTCCAGCTGAATGAACTAATTGTAAATTATTTATTCCAAAAACCTCTTCATATTTTAAAGCTATTTTTTTAGCAATCTTAATTATTTTACTTAAATATTCTTCATCAATATCATAAATATTTTCATAATGCTTTTTAGGTACTATTAAAACATGACCTAAACTTACTGGAAAAGCATCTAGAAAAGCCTTAACATAATTATCTTCATATATAGTATAAGACTCAATTTCATTATTTATTATTTTACAAAAAAGACAATCTTTATTCATATATTTTATTATAACAAAAAAAATATAAAATTCAAATAAAAAAAAGAGAGCATCATTGTGACACTCTCCGAACAAAAATGACAAAAAGCAGAACAGCAATTAAATATTAAATCAATATATTAATTTTGTCAATACAACTAAGGTTGAAACAATGTTTCAGGTAAAAACCTAACTTCCCTTACTTCCTCAAATTGTTTAACCGTCTTCTCTATTTGTTGTCGCAATAAATTAACACGACAAGATCCCCCACTAGTTTTATTTAAAGAGTCTGAAAATTCTAATACCAAAATCCCATTTTTTAAATTAGTTCCAATCAATTCAAAATTATCTAAAGGAAATTCCGATGAAAAACCCAATTTTTTTTCATTTTCTGAAATAATTCCTTGAAGTAATAAATTAATAGAATCTTTAATGGGGGTTTTACTTAAAAAAACTTTTCTTTCTACTGGCAAAACAAATTCCTCTGAACAACTAATATTAGGATTAATCTTTTTATCTTCTATTTCATTATAATAATATAGTTTTATTAATTGAATTTTGTTAGAAAATTTTATTGGGATAACTACCTCATCGTCATTTTCCGGTAAACCGGAAGGATTATCTTTCTTAAAAATTAAAGTTCCTTTTTCAGTTTCTGGCACAATAAAATTTAAAGTTACTTCAAAAGGCACTGGGTTTTCAGTCATCCAATCACTTTTGGCCATAGCTATTCCCGAAGCTACCTCTTTACCATTACTATCATAAAGAAATACTGGAAAACTTCCTTCAAAATACCAAGGACCAATAGCTTGACCATCTATAGATAAAGGTGATTCAATGGTTTTATTGCTAAAAAGATTAAATATCTGAATTGAATTATTTTTAATCAATTGAGAATTACAAATTTCTATTGATTTTTTAGTAGAAAAATCAATATTTTTAAACCATTTTTTATTATTTAATAGAAAAAAAACAAATAAAAAAAATAAAAAAAGAATTATTGCAATTATTATTAATATAATTTTATTTTTTAATTCTTGTTTCATAAAATTATAATAATTATTTTAAAATTTAAAACCACAACTATCCTTAGTTAAACATTCTTTTTCAACTCGAGGATATTTCCTGCAAACCAAGGGTCTTATAACATAAATAGAACAATATGTTTTATTATTTATCTTTTTTAAAAATATACATTTTTTTGGCAAACAACAACATTTTCCACAATTAATACAATGCCCTCTTCTTTTTTTATCAACTGGTAAAAAAGATGCAATAGTTCTTAATATTTTTGACATGCAATTATTTTTCATAGTACAATTTTAATCTTTAGAAAAATTATTGTCAAATAAAAAAAATCTTCTTTTTATAAGAAGATTTTTATTTTATAATTAAAACTTTTTTCTAAACTCTAAACCTATTCCTTTTTTATTAGAAATAAGTTCAAATTTCCCTTCTTCTTTTCTAATAAATTTAAAATAAGAATTATCACTAAAATAATAACTTATTTCAGTAATATCTAATATCTCTATTATTTTTGAGAAAGTTTCGGGACCGTAAGAATAATTGTAAAATTTAACAAAATTAATAGAATAATATTCGCTATCAATTTTTTTAAATGAAATAATTGGAAAACCAATAAAATCGGAAATAATAAAAGTTGAATTTAGTTTACTTTTATATGTCCATAAATAAATACTGCTATCATTAATTTTGTAAACACACATGTACTCTATCATGTTAATAAAAAGAGTATCGTGGTTTGAATTAATTACGAAAGCCCTATTATTTGAAATATCTGTTAAAATTTTTTCAAAAATAATATTTTCATCTTTTAAATTCATTTCTATTTGTGAATATACATGATTTAATGATAGTAAAAATAAAACGCTAATAATCTTTTTCATCTTTATATTTTTAATGAACTAATATTTTAAATTATAATTTACAGAACAAACAATAAAAATAAAGAGATCAAATAATCTCTTTATTGTGATTTTCATAATAAATAGAAAAAAAATCTAAGCCAGTCATTAATAATAATCTAATAGCATTATTATAATCTTTCCTATCAATTATTAAACAAATAGCATGATTTTTATTTTCAATTTTATATTTTATACTACTTTTAATTAATTCTTTGGAAAGAATTTTACAGTTTTTTTCAGCACATAATATTTCCGAATAAATATCTTCATATTTTTCAAAATATATCATTAGCGAGTTTTCTATTTTTTTATTTTTTGACATTTTTCTTTATTTTTTGGTTATTGTTAAGATACTAAGTAATACTATAATTAAAAATATTTTTTTGTCAACTGACAAAAAAACACGACTGCTAACAATCGTGTTTTTTTATGTATTTTAATTAATATTGTAATTAAGCTTCTACTCGCATACCAAACTCTTTTTCTTTTTTCTCCTTGTTTGCTGATCTAATAGCTGAAATTTCAACTAAGGCTACAGATAATGCTGTTATGCCTGCTATAATAAGAGGGTTAACTGGTTCTCCACTATTTGAACTATTATAAAGTTTAGCAAAAAGATAAGTAACTGAAGCAAAAGCTGGAGATACAGCGGCATATCCAATTATTTCCATAGCTTTTTTTAATCCTTTTTTAACTACATCCTTATTTAGAATAGCTTTTATTTTTTCATCACCAAGTTCATCTATAGATTTTTTTAATCCTTCTTCGCCACCAATACTATCCAAAGCTTCTTGAGCTTTATCTAAATTTTTCATCACTAATTCTTTTTGATTATCCATTTCCTCTTTAGATTCAAAGTTGTTTTCTTGATCATTTTTGCTTAATTGTTCTTTAAATAACATATTTTTTATATTAATTATTATATACTTAAGAATAAATCGTTGTTTTACGTTTATCCATCATTACAATTATTATTATAACATAATACTTAAATTATGTCAAGATTATTAATTATTATTACTTTCTTTATGTTTATTATTATAACATTAATTTTAAAAAAGTAAAATAGCTATAAATAAAATTAATCAATAAATTAATATACAAATTATAACAATTTATTTTTTATATATTTAACCTAACATTTTTTTTATTTTTTCAAATTCTGAATTAGCTATAACTTCTGGATTAGATATTTTAGAACCAGCAAAAACATTATATAAACGTCCCCATATAAAATAAATAAAAAATCCAGCTATTATTGCTATACTACCTAAATTAATAAAATCTCTCCAATTAAAACTTACCGCTTTAGCTCTAATTTCATTGGAAGTGAAAGAACCAACTAAATCAAAACCAGCAATAGAGCTAAGTGTTAATATTGAAGCTATAGCACTTATAATAAAAATAAATTGTAAATTTTTTATTTGTTTATCAGAACTTTCTTGATATACAGAAGTAACAAGATTTCCAACACCCGATAAATAATTATTAGTCATTTCCCATAAATTTTTTATATATTCTCCAGATTCTACTAATATTTTAAAACTATCAAGCATATAACTATAAATTAAACATTCTGGTTCTTCTTTAACTAATTCTTCCATTCTTTTAGTTTGATTTTTAAGAACATTTTCTATTTGATTTATTCTTGATTTAAAGAAAACAACTTCAGATTCTATTTCCATTATCAAATCTCTTATTTTAGTTAAATTATAGTATTTTATAATTTTTGAAGACTTTATTGTTTTTATTTCTTCCCAAATAAAACGATGCATATTTAATATTCGATGAAATTGATTTTGAGAATCATGAATATAATAAATACATTCCTTTACTAAGGCTCTAGCGGTATCTAAATCTCCAATAATTAAAACTGCAGTTTGGCTATAATATATATCGACCTTTTTACCAATGAATTCTTTTTCAATAATTTCTTTTCGTTTTTCAAAAAAAGAAAGTATTTCTTTTTTATTAGCCTTAGTAGAAATAATTACATAAGGCATTACTGATTTCATAGCTGCAAAAATCTTAGGAATTGGAGCTCCTTTACTGTATAAATAATTAAGTGAAGGAAATATTTTTTTAAAAGCCATATCACGAATCTCATTCATTTCTTTATTAATATTTTTTGTGTCAGGATTAGATAAACTAACAATTGTCAAGCCGTTTTCCCTGCTCTCAAAATCATATTTACTAATACGAGATGTTAAAACATGATGACCATGAATTTGATATTTTTTAACTTGCTCCGGAGAAAGATTTTTCCAAAGACGTTTTAATTCTTTGGAATCAATAAAAAAATAACTTGTACCATCATTTAAAAAACGATGTAATTCCTCTAAATGAGATAACATTCGAGGATACCAACTACCAACATATATTTCTTTTATATCCATAATTATAATAATAAATTATTTTAACTTTTCTAATTATATACTAAATTATTTTTTTTGTAAAAATAAATTATTTATACTTTTTAGTTAATAAAGTAATTCCCCTAATAAGTAAGCCAATAAGTCCTCCAAATAATCCTAAAATTATTAATGGTAAAAATATTTCCAATAAATTATGAAAATTAAATAAAAAACCAGAGGCATATAAACTCTCTATTGAAAAAAGTATAGCTATTATTATTCCATTAATAAAAACTCCTAAAAAAAGAATTGGTAAAAAAT
>CAYMMH010000018.1:0-1418 GCA_964391525.1 uncultured Gammaproteobacteria bacterium
CCCTTTGTTATTGATATTGAAAAAGATAAATTGCCTTTTGCAAATGAGTCAATTGATTTTATTATAGCCAATCAAGTGCTTGAACACACCAAAGAAATTTTTTGGATAAATCATGAAGTTTTTAGATGTTTAAAAAAAGGAGGAATGTTTTTTTTAGGTGTTCCCAATATTTTGTCGTTTCATAATCGTATATTAATGTTATTCGGTTATCATCCCACTTGTTGTAAAAATATATCAGCCCACGTTCGTGTTTTTTCTAAAAGAGATGTCGATTTATTTTATAAAGTAATAGGAAATGATTTTTGTAAAATAGATAAAGTTTACGGTTCTCAATTTTATCCTTTTTCAAAAAGAATAGCGAGATTTTTATCTAAAATTTTTCCTTCTTTGGCAGTAGCTAATTTTTATATAATAATAAAAACCGGAGATTATAATAGAGAATTTTTAGAATGGCCTAAAAAAAATTCTTTAGAGAGTAATTATTTTTTAGGTTTAAATTAAACAATGAATACAGAAAATAAAACAATAAAAAAAATAATTCCTGATAAATGGTTATGGATATTTAAACATAATGGTTTTAGACGTTATTTTATCAATACTGGTTGGATGTTTTTGGGACAAGTATTTTCTTTATCAGTTTCTTTTTTTATTGGAGTTTGGATAGCTAGATATTTAGGTCCAGAAAATTATGGAATACTTAATTATGCCACGGCCTTTGTGGGTTTATTTGGATTTATCGCTTCTTTAGGAATAGATGCTATTTTAAATAGGGAATTAATAAAAACTCCGGAAAAGAGAGATTTATTATTAGGCACAGCGTTTCGATTAAAAGTAATAGGTGGAATAGCGGCTTTAATTTTGGCCATTATAAGTATATTAATGTCTCAAACTACTTTATTAATTCAATTTTTGGTTATAATTTTTTCCTTTAATTTTATTTTACAAGCTATAAATGTTATAAGTATTTATTTTCAATCAAGAGTTGAATCAAAAAATAATGTTAAAGTTTCAATAATTTCAACATTAATTTCTTCGGTTTTGAAAATAGGTGTAATATTATTGGACAAGGGAGTAATTTGGATTATGCTGGTTTATATTTTAGATTTTATTTGGCAATGGATAAATTTTGTTTATGTATATAAACGACAAGGATTAAAAATAAAAGATTGGAAATTTGATAATAATTTAGCTAAAAAAATATTAAAAAATTCTTGGCCTTTAATATTAGCTCAAGCGGCTGGCTATATTTATCTTAAAGTAGATCAAGTTATAATTGGATTAATGTTAGGTAATTATGAAGTTGGTTTATATGCCGTAGCTGTAAAAATTACTGAAATTTGGTATTTTATTCCGTCAATTATTTGTAGTTCCTTATTTCCGGCCATTATTAATGCCAAATTAACCGATTTTAAGGTTTA
>CAYMMH010000018.1:1518-9535 GCA_964391525.1 uncultured Gammaproteobacteria bacterium
GTATCTTCAAAATAAAGAAAAAAATTCTCATCCCAACCGTTTATTTCATTAAAAACATTTTTTCTTATAACCAAAGAACAACCAGAAACCCAATCAATAATTAATAATTTTTCTCCATTTTTTGATATTAATTCTTTTTCATCTTTAAACGCCAAAGATATTAATTCTAAAAGAGTTGGAAATTTGCCCAAAGCTGTTTTTTGATTTTCTCCCGATGGATTTTTTACTAATGGAGAAACTATTCCTATTTTTTCATTATTAGTAAATATTTCTTTTATTGTAGGTAAAATATTTTCTGTTAAGATGGTGTCATTATTTAAAAAGTATAAATATTTTCCCTTAGCTAATTTAGCTCCTTGATTATTAGCTTTAGAAAAACCGAGATCTTGTTTATTTTCTATAAAATGAGAAATATGATCACCAAACTTATTTTTTATTTTTTGAATACTATCATAACCAGAATTATTATCAATAATAATAATTTCAAAATTTCTACTTTTACAATATTTAAAAATTGATTCTAAACATTGAATAGTTAAATCCGGAGTCTTATAGTTTATTATAATAAAAGAAAAGTCCATAATTAATTTAAATTCCTTCATTGCTTAAGGCTGTTTTTATAGTTTTTAAAAATATACTAATGTCAAGATAAACAGATCTATTTTTTATATAGTACAAATCATATTGTAATTTTTTATAAGTATCTTTAATTGAAGCTGAATGATATTCTCCTGAAATTTGATCCCAACCAGTTATGCCGGGTTTAATTAAATTTCTTATTCCATAAAAAGGTATGTTTTTTGACAATTCTTTTATTAATTCCGGTCTTTCCGGTCGAGGTCCGACAAAAGCCATATCTCCTTTTATAACATTTATCAATTGAGGTATTTCATCTATTCTGGTTTGACGCATAAATTTACCAAATTTAGTTATTCGTTTATCGTTCTTTTCAGTCATCTTACGATTATTATTTTCTTCATACATAGTTCTGAATTTATAAAAATTAAAATGTTGGCAATTTTTTCCGGCTCTAGTTTGTTTAAAAATTATTGGTCCACGACTTTCGATTTTTATAATCAAAATTATAAAAGGCCAAAAGGGAAGAGTAATTAATAATACCATAGAAGCTATAAAAAAATCATATAATCTTTTTATTCTTTCATAATTTTTTTTATTAGCTAGATCTAAATTTTCTAAAAACCAACCTTTATTCAAAATTTCAATTGGTATTTGTCCACTTATTTCTTCATAGAATTTTATTAAATTACGATAACTAATACCAGTTGGTAATAAATTAAACAATGTTTTTTGTAATTCTTTCATTTGACTAATATCCTTTTCTAAAATAACTATATTAATTTTATGTTCTTTTATAGCTCGAGATAGTTGATTAATATCTTCATTAATAATTAAATCATAATTTTCAGCTATATCTACTAAAACATTGTTTTTTTCACTGACAATAAATTTTATATTATAACCTAATTGTTTATTCTTTTTTATAGCTTGAATTGTTTTTAAGATTATTTCGTTGTATCCGATGATGGCAATGTTTATGGTTGATAAATATTTTTTATTAAGTAATAGAAAAAGCAAGCGCCAAGTTAAGAATAAAAAATAATATATTATAGCAAAAATTAATAATATTGTTTTAGGATTTATGGTGGGACTTTGTATTATATAGAAAAATATTATGGAAATAAAAAAAGCTATTAGAACACTTTTAATGCTTTGCTTGAATAATCTGTTTTGGTTGATAATTTTCCTAAAATCATATAAACTATTTATATAGAAAATAAGTATCCATAGGATAAAAACTGGAATAAAAAATTTCAGGTTTTGTTGCCAAATTTCAGGGTTAGGTATGGATAAATATCTTAGTATTAAAGCTGTTCTTAAAGATACTATTAATAATATTATATCAATAAACAATAAAAAAAATTGTTTAAATTTAGTATTATTCATATTTAATATTAGTTATATTTATATACTTATATTATAACAATTAATCATTAAAAATCAATTATGTCGGAAAAAATGTATTTGAATATCTTAAAAGGTGCTATTTTAGCATCATTTGTTTTTCTGTTCTTTGTTTTTTCACCTTTTCTATTTCCTTTCATTACTTCTAAACAAATATTTTTTAATATTTTTATAGAAGTATTATTATTGCTTTGGTTGGTATTTATATATAAATATCCTAAATATCGTCCTAAAAAATCATTTTTAACTTGGGGAATAGTGATTTATTTTATTAGTATAGTTTTATCTTTAGTTATTAGCGTTGATTTTAATCTTAGTTTTTGGGGAGATACTGAAAGAATGTTAGGTTTTTTTCATTTATTTCATTTTCTAATATTTTATTTTATTATTATCTCCGTGTTTAGATCAAAAAAGGATTATAATCTTTTATTTTATGGAATAATATCATCATCTATTATCATAGCTCTTATTGGATTCATGAAGGGTGATATGAATAGTACTATCGGTAATCGAGCTTATGTAGCTGCTATAATGTTATTCGGTATATTTTTAGAAGCTTTTTTCTTTTTTAAAGAAAAAAATTGGTGGAAAAAAATTATTTTCATTCCAGCTTTTGTTATAAGTATTATTGGTTTGTTTAAATCTGATATTTCTGGTTCTCAAGCTGGTTTAATAGCTGGTATATTTGTATCTATATTAATATTAATAATAGTTTCTAAAAATAAAAAAACAAAAATTATAAGTTTAGCTGTTTTATTAACTTTAATTACAACATTAACTTTATTAATTATTTTTAGATCTCATCCGGTTTTTAATAATACTTATTTGGGTAAAGCCTTGCGCGATTTTTCTACAGAGAATGCAACTTTAAATACTCGTTTAATTTCTTATCGAGCAGCTGGTAAATATTTAATTGATAATCCAATAGTAATGATTTTTGGAGTTGGGCATGGAAATTATGCTACTATTTTTGATAAATATTTTGATCCTAAATTTTACGATTATGATCGTGTTTCAACTTATTTTGATAGAGCCCATTGTACCATAATAGATGTCATCACTACTACTGGAATTGTTGGTTTGTTATCCTATTTATCTATTTTCTTTTTTATTTTTTATAATCTTATTAAATCATATATTGCTAATAAAAAAAACGGAGCAGGTTTGAATAAAAATGAATTAGCCATTCTCTCCGGTTTGATTGTTGCTTATTTTGTTCAAAATTTGGCTGTTTTTGATTCTTTTGCTACTTATTTATATTTTATGATGATTTTGGGTTTTATCTATTTTATTGGTTTTAATAATAATGAATTAGAAAAAGAACAAATAGAATCTAAAAATATTTCTAAATTATTAATTTATATAGTTATTCCTATATCTTTTATATTTTCCGTTGTTGGTATAGTTAATAATATAAATTCTGCCAAAATGGTAAAAGGAGTGATTGATGCTTATAGTTTTTCATATTCTCAAGGATTGATAAAGGGAGTAGAAAAGTATAGAGCTATTTTTGAAAACTATCATACTGGATTAGAACGTGATGCTAGAGAATCATATATTAATTTAGTTTTAGAATCTTCAAATCAAATGTCACAAAATTCTAATAAAAAAGAAGTTGAAAAAATTTTGTCTTTGGGAGTGGAAGTGGCGGAAGCCAATGAAAAATATAATCCTAATGATAATTTAATTTTAATCAGGTTAGCTAAGATGTATAATTTATCAGGTTCTTTCTATTTTAATCAAAAAGATGCTGAAAAAGGAAATTATTATAGTAATATGGCTTTTAATACCTTGGATAGAGCTATTGATGTTAGTCCAGGACGTGTTCCAATATATTTAACTAAGGCTGGATTATTAATGAATTTTGGTAATACTGAAGAAGCTATTAAAACTATTGAATATGCAAAAAGTTTAAATAGCAATATTCCAGAATCTTATTGTCAATTAGCTAATGTTTATTTTGTTGTAAAAAATGATGATAAATTTCTCTTAGAATTGGATTCTTGTGGAAAAAAAGGTGGATTTTCTTTAATGAACTGGGAAAACTTTTTTAATTCAGTAGAGAGTTATTATTATAATAATAAAGATTATGAACATCTCATTAAATTTTATGAATTATTATTAGAATCACAAATACCAGATGATAATAAAGTTTCAATTTTGTCATCAGTGGCTACTGTTTATTTTGAAAATGAAAATTATGAAAAAGCTAAAGAGACAGCTTTAAAAATAAATGAGATTAATGATACTTATAAATCAGATGTTGATAATTTTTTAAAAACCATTGAAGAAGCTGAAAATAAAAAATAATTTTTTAAGATATGAAAATATTACAAGTTAACAAATTTAATTATATTAGAGGAGGAGCTGAAAAATATTTTTTACAGATAAGTGAAGAATTAAAAAAAGCTGGACATCAAGTAGCTAGTTTTTCAATGAAACATCCGAAAAATTTACCTAGTCCTTGGGAAAAATATTTTGTGTCCCGTATTAGTTTTAATGAAGGTACTTGGCGAGATTATTTATTAGCTCCAGGTAGAATAATATATAGTTTTGAAGCTAAACGTAAATTTTCTAAATTAGTTGAAGATTTCAAACCAGATATAATACATATTCATAATATTTATCACCAAATATCACCATCAATTTTATCGGTAGCTAAAAAGAAAAAGATTCCAGTAGTTATGCATTTGCATGATTATAAATTAGTTTGTCCTAATTATCAGTTATTTGTTAATGATAAAATATGTTATCGTTGTTGGCCTAAAAAATACAACCAATGTTTTAAAAATTGTTGTTTTAAAAATTCTATCAGTAAAAGTTTACTAGCTACAATTGAAATGTGGTTTCATCATAAAGTTTTAAAGATTTATGAAAAAAGCATTTCTTGTTTTATAGCTCCAAGTAAATTTATGAAAGAAACCCTAGTTAAATTTAATTGGCCGGAAGATAAAATAAAAGTTGTATATAATTTTTCAGAAAAAATGGAAAATAATTTTGTTGATAAATTAGAAAATTATGGTTTATACTATGGTCGTTTATCAAAAGAAAAGGGAATAGACATTTTATTACAAGCAGTAAAAAATTCAAATAATAATTTTAAACTTAAGATAGTTGGTTCAGGACCAGAAGAAAAAAAATTAAAAGAATTATCTAATCTTTTAGGCTTGAGTAAACAAGTTGAATTTTTAGGTTTTAAATCTGGGAATGATTTATATGATATTGTTAAAAAAGCTAAAGCAGTATTTTTACCGTCTATTTGGAATGAAAATATGCCTTTTGTTTTATTGGAAGCTTTATCATTAAAAAAAGTTGTTGTAGTTTCTAAAACAGGTGGATTACCAGAATTAATAACCAATAAAGATACCGGATTCATATTTGATAATGGCAACGAAGAAGAATTAGTAAATATAATAAGAAATTTAGATCAATATAATTTAAAAGAAATAGGTGAAAAAGCTTATGAAATTAGTCGAGATCTTAATATAAATAATCATCTAATAAAAATATTAGACATATATAATAAGTTATTAAAAAACTAATAAAAATGTCAAAACAAAGCTTTTATATCTATATTTGTCAAGGGGCTTGACATTTTTTTTCAAATATGTTAAAATTAATCGTTGTATAAATAGAATTTTGTCTTTTATTTAATAAATTCAAAATTTTATAATAACAAATAATGATATGGATTTAATCGGTTTATTAAAACAAAAACGTCAAACAATAATATCAGTTTTTTTGATTTTATTGGTCATAGGTTTACTTTTCTTATTAACTCAGAATTTTAAATATGGAACAAGATCTAAGATATTAGTAATTCAAGAGGGAGCTGGTAAGGTTGATCCGTATTCTGTTTCTAGATCGGTAGAATATTTATCTGATTTATTTTCTAAAGTTATTTATTCCAATGCTTTTTTTGAATCGGTTATGAACTCTGATTTCGATATTGATAAGAGTTATTTCGGAGAAGATTATAATAATATGATGAAAAACTGGAAAAAAACAGTTTCTACCAAAACTTTAGAAGATTCTGGAATCATGGTTATTAACGTTTATCATGAAGATAATTATCAAGCTACTCAAATCGCTTTGGCCGTTAATCATGTTTTAATCAATGAACATCAAAATTATCATGGTTTAGGTAATTCAGTAAAACTTAGTATTATTGATCAACCGATAACTTCTAATTATCCAATTAAACCAAATTTAGTTTATTATTTTATAGTAATTATTTCAGTAAGTTTATTTGTTAGTTTAATATATATTTATCTTTTTCCAGAAAAGAAGTATGATATTAATTTTTTTGGAGAACAAAAACCAAAAAAGATAATACTTGAAAAAGAAATTAAGCAAAATATTAGTAATAATGTATCAACCGTAGAATTGAAAAATAGAGTTAATAAAGATATAGAAAATGTGGAAATAGAAGATGTAAAAGAAACTATTGATTATAATGAAATAAAAAAATCGGGTGATATTAGTAATTTATTTGAGTAATATTATTTAATTAATAATATAAAAGTTCTTTGACAAACATTCCTTCCCAATGATTTATATTTAAAAGGTCTTTAAATTAGAGATTTTTTAAATATAAATCATTAAAATTAAAAAATTAAATACTTGGAGGAATAAAAAATGAAAAAGTTAGTAATAATTATAGCTGCAATATTTGTATCAAGCTTTGTAAAAATTCAGGCACAGGATAATCCAGAAAGGTTCAATCTTTCTTATGATATGTACAATACCATAGGTGATCAAAGAACATTATCTGGAGGTGACTCAATCGTAAAAGTTGGGTCGGGAGTTAAACACTCCTTCAAGGCCGAGATTTTTGTAGGTAACCGTGTCTATAGACCGGGAGTTTATTTCCAATACAATAACGCCAATTTTTTAACTGATCAATTTCAGGCTCAAAAATCTTGGAGTTATAACATGGGAATTGTTTCCCAAATTAATTTCAGCTGGATTCCAGTAGAAGTAAAAATCTATACTGGTTACTTCCACAAAAGTTTAAGAATTTCCGGATACGATTCTGAATCCAAAAAATTTTCTGATTCAACAAAAATCAATGGTCTTGATTTAGGGATTAATTTAATTATTGCTCAGCAAGACATTAATTTATTTCCAAAAATTGAACTTTTCGGAAACGGAAAATTTCAATTTTCTAGAAGTATGTCCGGTAAGATAGCTCCAAAAGGTTATTCTTTCGGGGCTAACATAGATATTTATCGGATTTCTTTCTTCGATTATTATGTATCACCTTTTGTAGGAGTATACAAAATTGAAGAAATGAGTAGTTATAGAAATTTAATTTATAAACTTGGTATTTCTCTTAACAATAACATTGTTAGAAGCGATATCGCTAAGGTAGGAGCATTCCTGTCCTGGAACAATAACGTTTATAATTATCAAAGTTCAAGTTCTAAAAACTATAATTATTCTATTAAAAATGCAGTTTTCGGTATATTTTTACAGGTTAATCCAATCGGATTATTCTCACAATATGTGAGATAAATCCTTGAAAATTATAAGGGTTCTATTCTTTAGTAGAATCCTTTTTTCTTTTTATCTACCTATTGACAAATATAATCATTTATGATACAATTAGATGTTCTTTGACAAACATTCCTTCTTAATGATTTATATTTAAAAGGTCTTTAAATTAGAGATTTTTTAAATATAAATCATTAAAATTAAAAAATTAAATACTTGGAGGAATTAAAAATGAAAAAATTGTTATTAACCGCAGCAATGGTAATGTTATTTGGCTCTTTTTTGAAGGGTCAAAAAACCGAAAGTTTTTGTTTATCATACAACTTTCAAAATTTTTTTCGTCAAGAAAGTAGAGATTGCATCTGCCCTCCGCAAGCATCAATTTGTAATTGTGGCCATCGAGCCACTTTGAAAATTATCACCAAAAAACCACTTATTCCCAGTAATCAAGAAAGTATTGAAAATCCTCGGGCGAGAAGTTCAAAACTTCGAGCCGCAGTGAGAATATAAATTTTATTCAGATATTTTTATGCTGGTC
>CAYMMH010000019.1:0-8535 GCA_964391525.1 uncultured Gammaproteobacteria bacterium
TTATTAATGTATTATTAACAATTTTAGGTATCGTAGCTGTAGTTATAGTATTATTAGGAGGATTTAAATGGATGACTGCCGGAGGTAATGAAGATAAAGTTGGAGAAGCTAAAAAAATCTTAGGGGCTGGTGTTATCGGTTTAGTAATAATATTAGCTGCTTGGGGTATTGCCGCTTTCGTTTTGAATACATTAATGAGTGCTACTGGAAATTAATAATTTTTATTATTTCTAAAATTAATTTTGGAAAAAGGTGCTTATTTAAGAATAAGCACCATCGTTGCCAATATTTGTATCATTATAAGTATTGGCAACGATGGTCTATTGTTTAAAAAATATGAAAAATAAAAAAAATAAATTAATTTTATCTTTATTACTATCTTTCTTTTTTATTTTTTCCTGTAATTATGTTTTAGCCAACGATTATGGTTTAAATACTACAGCTAACGTCGGTAAATTAAAAACAGCTTTTAATGTTGATGGTGTCGGTAACGATGCCAATGGTTTTCTTTCCAGTCGTTTGGGTGTTATAATTGGTTCTATTCTATCCTTTATTGGAGTTATATTTATGCTTTTAATAATTTATGGTGGAATATTATGGATGACCGCTATGGGTAAAGAAAATCAAGTAGAAAAGGCTAAAAATATTATTATTCAAGCTGTTATAGGTTTGGTTATTGTTTTAGCTGCCTATGCCATTACCTCTTTTATTGGAAATCAATTAACTGGTTCAAATTCTCCTACTTCTACAACTTCAGAAGAAACACAAACTCCGATAGAATAGTAATAATTTTTTAAATTGTTGAAATATAAATATATTTATGAAGTCATTTTATAAAAAAATAAGTTTATTATTCTTAACTGTTTTTTTGTTGGCATCTTTTTCTTCTTCTGTTTTAGCTTCTAATTCTTTTAATTTTGCTGCCGATTCCGGATTAAAATCAACAGCTGATAAAACTGGTCATACCAAACAAACCTTTTTTAATAATGCTGATTCTTTAGAGGGTGGTGTAGCTAATATAGTTTTTGCTTTATTATCTTTAGTGGGAATGATTTTTTTGGTTCTTTTAATTTACGGAGGAGTTTTTTGGATGACAGCTCGTGGAAATGAAACTCAAGCTCAAAAAGCTAAAAATATAATAACCAATTCTGTGGTTGGGTTAGCTGTTGTTCTGTTGGCTTATGCTATAAGTATTTTTATAATAGGAAGTTTATCTTAATTTATGAAAAAAAATATTGTTAAATTTAAAATTTTTTCAGCATTGTTTAGTTTCTTATTTTTATTTTTACCCCTTTTTTGTGTTGAAGCTGGGAGTTTATTAGATGCTTTTGGTAAGGATAGTAGTTTAGAAAAAATGGCTACTAGTAGTGGATATAATGCCAGTGAAGGTAATAGTGATTCTTTAGAATTAAAAATAGCTTTAATTATTCAAGCGGCTTTGGGTCTTTTAGGAGTTTTGTTTATAGTTTTGACTATTTATGCTGGAATAACTTGGATGACTGCTGCTGGCAATGAGGAAAGCATAAAGAAAGCGGCTACTACGCTTAAACATAACGTTGTTGGTTTGGTTATAGTATTATTAGCTTATGTTATAAGTATATTTATTATAAGAATTTTTACTAATTAAGATATAAAATATGTTTAAGAAGAATTTTAAATTATTGATTTCAACTTTGTTTTTAATATTGGTCCTTTGTTCTCCATTTTTTGTTTTTTCAGCCAATGGTGCCGGAACAGCTTTGAATAAATTACAAAATGTAGGAACTCAAAGTGGTTATAGCGAAGCTGATGAAACAACTTTAGCTACTACACTCGGAATTATTGTTAGTGCAGTTTTATCTTTATTAGGCATTGTATTTATAATTTTAATAATTTATGGTGGAATATTATGGATGACTGCTGGGGGAAAGGAAGAAAGTATAAAAAAAGCTACAACTATAATTCGTAACTCTATTATTGGTTTAATTATTACAATTTCAGCCTATGCTATTTGGAGATTAATAGAAAGATTTTTTATAGATAAAATGTAATTATTATTAATATATTATTTATGATAAAAAAAACAATAAAAATTATTATTTTCATTTTTAGTATTTTTATTCTAACTAGTGTTAATAATGTTTGTTTAGCTACTCCAATGGGAGAAGAAGATTCTTCTTCATCAGCTGGAACAATAGGATCAACTATTGGAGATCAAACTGATAATTTTACTAAAACGGCTGGTTTTTCAACTACCATGGAAGCCGAAGATATTGTAGCTACAGTTATTAAATTAGTTCTTAGTCTTTTAGGTATAATATTTGTTGCTTTAATGATTTTTGGTGGTTATCAATGGATGACTGCTGGAGGTAATGAGGATACTATTAAAAAGGCAAAAAGCAGAATAACAAGTGCTGTTATAGGTTTAGTTATTGTTTTATTTGCTTATGGTATTACAGCTTTCATATTCAATAATTTACCAAGTAATATGGCAGGAAATTCTGATACTACACAAATATCAGGATCGTAATATATAAAATAAATTTTTGAAATAAAAAAAGGCTTATCGTTAAGATAAGTCTTTTGTTTTAGTTTTAACTTCGGCCTATGTTAGCACCGAAGATATAATCTTTTCCATCATCGCCGCGGAAGTCTTTAAAACCATCCACTGTTATGATAATTTCACCTGGTTTTGAATCTCTTTCACCTTTTGCTATCACTCTGTAATTTCCAGGAAGTAGACGGATATATTGAACTGAATTAGCTCTTACGGAAAATGTTTTTCTATAAGAATTATTAATTCCGATTATGGTGATATCTACCATCTGGTTACGATATCTATTGAAAAATGCTCCTTCAAATCCTGTGTTATAAGGATCATTAGTTGCTTCAATTTTACCATTATCTGTTGAGATACTATTTGCTACAGCATTCATCATTTGAGATCTGCTGTTAGCGTCAGCAACAAGTGCATAAGCTTCTGCGCTTTCTTTTGGATTCCGATAATTTTTTGATTTAAAAATCCCATTGGGAGAATTAAGAACTAATTCTGTTCCCAATTTTGTTTTTTCTGAAGGAGAAGGAAGAGAAGGAGTTTCCGCTTCTATAGCCTTTGCGATAAGGTCTTTATAAAGCTTGTCAATTTCTTTCATTCTTTGAGCTTTTTCCTTATCAGGAAGGTCTGCATTTTCTAGAGCTTTTAACTCATTTTTTCTTTCTTTGATTAAATTTTCTGAACTTATTTGAGCATTAATACTAATACTTACGAATCCCACAATAAATAGGAATATGGCTAATTTTTTCATGATATATTTTTTTTATTTTTTTTTACTTAATTAATTATTAGTGAAAATCAATTGATTAACACCTATAAATATTCCATTTTGAAATACTTGTAGGTGTTAATCATTATCATGAATGTTTTTAACGAACTTAATAACAAATAGATTATAGCATAATACCTTTTTTTTGTCAATACTTATAAACATCAATTAAATAAGGGTTTTATAACTAAAAAAGATGCCTATTTGACATCTTTTTAGTTTTATGTTGTTGTTGGTTATTAGAAAAATATCCTTAACAATAATGGTTTTTTATCCTTTTCTTTCTTATTAACAACCAAGGTTGTTTTTATAATAGAATCTGGTATCAATGAAATACTATCTATTCCACAGCTAACTAAAAATTCAGCAAAATCAGGAAAGTCGCTTGGAGCTTGTCCACATATACCAATTTTTGTTTTATTCTTTTTTGCTATTGAAATTAAATTCTTTATCATTATTTTTACAGCTTCATTTTTTTCATTTGATTCTCCAGCTACTTCTAGTGTTCCACCAGAATCACGATCAATACCTAAAACTAATTGAGTTAAATCATTAGAACCTATTGAAAATCCATCAAATATTTTAGTAAATTTTTCAGCTAAAATTATATTAGAAGGTATTTCAGCCATTACATAAATTTCTAGACCATTTTTTCCTCTCTTTAATCCATTTTCTTCCATTATTTTTTGAACTCTTTGTCCCTCTTCCACGGTTCGACAGAAAGGAATCATTATTTTGACATTTTTTAAACCTAAATCATCTCTAACCTTTTTCAAAGCTTGGCACTCTAATTTAAAAGCTGGTAAAAATTCTTTTGAATAATAACGACTAGCTCCTCTCCAACCAATCATCGGATTAGATTCTATTGGTTCATAGTCTTTTCCTCCAATCAAGTTAGCATATTCATTTGATTTAAAATCTGATAAACGAACAATAACATCTTTTGGATAAAAAGCAGCGGCAATCATAGCTAGACCCTCAGACAGTTTATCTACAAAAAATTGGCTTTTGTCTTTATATCCCACAGTTATTTTGTCTATTTCTTTTTTTACTTTTTTATCTTTCAAATTTTTATAATTTATTAAAGCTAAGGGATGAACTTTAATATAGTTATTGATTATGAATTCTAAACGAGCTAATCCAACCCCATCATTAGGAATAAAAGAATTAGCAAAAGCGGTATTAGGCTCGGCAATATTCATCATTATTTTTGTTTTTGGTCTTTTTATTTTTCCAATATTTGTTTTTTCAATTTTAAAATTTAATTTTCCTTGATAAACAAAACCAACATCTCCTTCCGAACAATCAACTGTTACCATTGATCCGTCCTTCAATTTTTTACTACCATCATTAGTTCCAACCACACAAGGAATTCCCATTTCTCTAGAAATTATAGCCGCATGACAAGTTCGTCCTCCTTTATCAGTTACTATAGCTGAGGCTATTTTCATTATTGGCTCCCAATCAGGATCAGTCATATCAGTTACTAATACTTGTCCGGGCTTAAATTTGTTTATATCTTTGACATCCATAATACGACTAACTTCTCCTTGACCTATTTTACTACCAACACTTTGTCCATTAACAATAATTTTACTCTTTTTTTGTAGTTTATATCTTTCCAATACATTTAAATTTTTTGTACTTTCTACTGTTTCCGGTCTGGCTTGAATAATATATAATTTTTTATCTAGACCGTCATAAGTCCATTCAATATCCATTGGTTTACCGTAATGTTTTTCTATTATCATTCCCCATTCAGCTAATTTTATTACTTGTTCATCAGAAATAGAAAACTTTATTTGATCTTCATGTTTTACAGGAACATCTTTTACGGGTTTAGAACCTTTAGTATTATATATCATTTTTATTGATTTTTTACCGACCGAACGATAAATAATTTTTTTAGTTGGTTTAAATACAAAAAATTGATCAGGATTAACTTTTCCTTGAACAATGTTTTCCCCTAAACCATAAATAGAATGTATTAAAACTGCATTTCTAAAACCAGATTCAGTATCAATAGTAAACATTACTCCTGAAGATCCAATATCGGAACGAGACATTTTTTGAACTCCAACTGATAAAGCTATATCAAAATGATTAAAGCCTTTATCAACCCGATAAGAAATAGCTCGATTAGTGAATAAAGAAGCAATACATTTTTTTACCGCTATTAATAAGTTTTTTTCTCCTGATACATTAAGATAGGTTTCTTGTTGTCCAGCAAAAGAGGCATCCGGTAAATCTTCGGCCGTAGCTGAAGATCTAACAGCTACACTAATATTATTTTTTTTATAAAAAGCTGATAATTTTTTATAGGCTGAAAGTACTTCTTTAGCTAAATCTTTTGGTAAATCTGTTTTTAATATTTCTTCTCTAGCCTTTTGGCCTCTAATCATTAAATCTCTAACATTATGAGTATTAAGTCCTTTTAAAATTTCTTTTAATCTATTTTTTAATCCACTTTTTTCTAAAAAGTAATTATAGGCATTTGATGTAGTAGCAAAACCATAGGGAACATTTATTCCCTGACTACTTAATTTTTGATACATTTCTCCCAAGGAAGCATTTTTACCCCCCACGACAGGGACATCCTTTATTCTTAACTCATTAAAGAATTTAATAAAATTTTTTGATGACATAAAATAAATTTAAATTTAAAATAATTTGCTCATTTATTATATCATCTTTTTTGTTTTTTAGAAAGGGAAAAAATAAAAAAAATATATTTTTATAACTCTTGAACTAATTAATCTTTTATATTATGATATTGATGTATTTGCGGGTGTGGCGAAACTGGTATACGCACTTGCCTTAGGAGCAAGCAGAGCAATCTATGAGGGTTCAAATCCCTCCACCCGCACTTTTTTTAATACTCTAAATATATTAAATTATGTTTAATCTATTGCATAATTTTAATCCTGATCCTTTATTATTTTCTATAGGTTTTTTAAAAATTTATTGGTATGGTTTTTTTATTGTTTTAGCTTTTTTTACAGCTTTTTTGGTAGTTTTATTTTTAGCTAAAAAATATAATATTGATAAAAATATTATTATTGATTTAGTTTTTTATTTATTTATATTTGGAATTATTGGAGCTAGGATTTATGATATTTTTTTAGAATGGCGTTATTATTTGAATAACCCTATAGATATTTTTAAAATTTGGGAAGGAGGTTTGGCTATTCATGGAGCGATATTAGCTGGAATTATAGTTGTTATTATATTTGTTAAAAAATATAAGGTTATAAATAAAAAAGAAACAAAAAATAATTTTTTTAGGATAGCATCAATTATTGTTCCGGCTCTAGCTTTGGGGCAAGCCATAGGTCGTTGGGGAAATTATTTTAATCAAGAACTTTTTGGTTTACCGACTTCTAGTTTTTTGGGAATTTTTATTGATCCGACAAATAGACCAATTGAATATTTTTCTTATTCTTATTTTCATCCTACCTTTTTTTATGAATCCTTGGCTTGTTTTATTATTTTTATTATTTTGATGATTTATCATTTTGTTATTATTAAAAAAAATAAAATAAGTTTTAAAAATGACTTTATCATAGTAGCTTTATATTTTATTTTATATTCTATTTTGCGTTTTTGTTTAGAATTTATTAGAATAGATTTTGCTCCAGTTTTTTTAAGTTTACGTTGGCCACAAATTATGAGTTTAATATTGATTTTGGTATTTATTATTTTATATGTTAAACTTTATTTATATAAAGATCGTAAAAACAATATATGAAAAAAGAAAAAAAAATAAAGAAAAAAACCAGTTTATTTATTTTATATGTAGCCAGTTTTATTTTAGCCTTATCTACTGCCATTCCAGCTTATATCAACTCTAGTTTCATTGAATCTTTTGTTGGAGTAAGATATGTCGGTTATTTTTTTATAATATCAAATATTCTTTTATTGTTTTTCATGTTGAAATACCCCAAAACTATTAAAAAAATAGGTAACTTTATTTCTACTCAAGCAATGGTTTTTATAAATTTTTTAGCTTTATTCTTTTTAATTTTTAGTTCTAATACGTTTATTTTATTAATATCTTTTGTTGGTATGTGGGTAAGCTCTCAATTAATTTGGAATAACATGGATATTTTTGTAGAAAGTTTTACTAGTGATGTTAGTACTGGAAAAACTAGAGCTATTTTCTTTACTTTTATGAATTTGGGTTGGATATGTTCCCCTTTTATAGCTTCTAAATTAGTTGTTAATGATAATAATTATAATGCTATATATATTATAGCCGCTCTTTGTTTAATTGTTTATTATATTATAATAATTTTTAATAAAAAAAGAGTATCAAAAGAAGTAAAATATAATGAAATTTGTATAAAAGATACTATTTCTTTATTTTGGAAAAATTCCAATTTACGAGGTCTTTATTTTTCATCATTTTTCTTAAATTTATTTTATTCTACAGCTGTAGTTTATTTACCAATTTACCTTCATAACACTATTGGATTTAATTGGACGGTATTGGGTGTTATGTTTTCTTTAATATTAATCCCTTTCGTTTTAATTGAAATCCCGGCTGGTATAATGGCTGATAAAAAATGGGGAGAAAAAGAAATAATGAGTATTGGTTTTGTCATTTTAATAATTTCCTTAATTTTATTTTTTATCACTAAATCAACCAGTCCTTTAATTTGGGGGGGTATATTGTTTTTTAGTCGTATAGGAGCAGCTTTAATAGAATCAATGAGAGAATCTCGCTTCTTTAAGATTATAGACGTTGAAGATGTTAGTCATATAAACTTTTTAAGAACTTCCTATCCTCTTGGTTATATAATCGGACCATTATTGGCTAGTTTAATCTTAAGTTTTTATGAAATTCAATATTTATTTTTATTTTTAGCAGTTTTATTCTTATATACTTTTTATTTTGTTTATATTATTAAAGATAGTAAATAGTAAATAATTATATAAATATATAAAAAAAGAGAGTTTAATGAACCCTCTTTTTTTAGATGATGTTATTTATTTTTTTTGCCCCATCTCCAACTAGCTTTTTCGCCTTTTTTATAGCTAATATATACTAGCAACAATGAAAGAGTAGTAATAGAAATGATGTATGGAATTAAATATTTTTGGATATTTGTTTCAAATATATATACTAAAATACTAAAAATTATTATATAAACTAAAACTACCGTCCACCCTTGCCAGGTGGATGGACACCATCCGAATCCATATTTTTTTGCTTTGAACCAAAGTTTTGACA
>CAYMMH010000020.1:0-2678 GCA_964391525.1 uncultured Gammaproteobacteria bacterium
TTGTTCTCAAATAACCGGTTATATCAAAATCAATTAATTCGTTTAATACTTCATTAATAGTATTTTTTATTGGTTTAATGGCCGATAAATTTTTATCAATGATTTCATTAATGGCCAATCTAACTAATTCACCGGTAAAATCACACATTCCTCCAATATATGATTCTACTGGTAATTTTGTTTCTTTTATTTTATCTATTTTCTTGGTGGTGACAAAATTAAAAAATAGTTTAGCTTCAGCATATTCTTCTAAAGAAGCCATAAAAGATCCTTCTTCTAACGGTCTATTAGCTCCGAAGTTTTTTATTATTTTGTCTATTATTTTGTCACTTTCACTTAATTTTTCCGAAGCTATTTTTATATCTTTACGATGAACAGCGAAGATAGCTTTTTTGGAATTATTTAAAACTATATTTGACAAACTTATTATTTGTCGACGATCACTGTTTTTTTTTAAATAATCTTTTTTAAGAGATTCAATAAATTTTTTGTTTAACATATTTATATTTTTATTTTGCAACTCGAAATATTTCTTCAATACTGGTTAATCCAGCCAAAGCTTTTAATATTCCGTCTTGTATTATAGTTATCATTCCATTTTCTACAGCTATTTTTTCCAATTCTTGATCACTTATATTTTTATTAATTATAGCTGCTTGAATGGCTGGGTTCATTTCCAATATTTCATAAAGTCCTAGTAATCCTTTATATCCAATATTATTACATTTGGAACAGCCTTTACTGCGGTAAAATTTAAATTCTTTAGGCATGACAAAATCTTTATTTTTTATTTCTGACAAGATTTCTTTTATTTGATTGATATTTTCTGAATTCAAAACAACTTCTTCTTTTTCACAGTGTGGACATAATTTTCTAACCAATCTTTGTCCGATTGAGCATTCTAAAGTATTAGCTAACATTTGTCTTTCAATATCAAGACCCATAAAACGAGACACAGCTCCGGCGGCACTATTAGTATGAATAGTTGATAGAACAAGATGTCCGGTTGAAGCCGCTTCTAAAGCTATTTTAGCGGTTTCATTATCTCTAATTTCTCCTATCATCATTATATTAGGATTTTGACGAAGTAGGGATCTCATAGCTGAAGCGAAAGTATAGCCGGAGTCATTATCAACTTGAGTTTGTATAACTCCCGATAATTGATATTCAATAGGATCTTCAACGGTTATTATTTTAACATCAGGAGTATTAACTTCTTTTAATATATTATAAAGAGTAGTAGTTTTACCAGAACCAGTTGGACCGGTAGTTAAAATTATTCCCTTCGTTTTTTTTATAGTTTTTTTAATTATAGGTAATGAATATTGAGAGAACCCTAAATTTTCTAAGCTTAAATTTTTTTCTTTATCAATTAATAATCTAATAACAATAGTTTCTCCAAAACCTCCGGAGATAATGGAAACACGGCAATCCATTTTTTCAGAATTAGGTAGGGATACCGAAAAACGTCCGTCCATAGTACTTATTTTTATATTAGTGGCAAAACCTGATATTTTTTTTATTTCTCCTAATAAAGGTAAAAATTCGTTTTTGGATAAATCTATTATATCATGTAAAAAACCATCAATTCTAAAACGAAGTTTAACACTTTTTTCACTTGGTTCAATATGAATATCACCGGCGTTTGATTTAATAGCTAGGGCTAATATAATTGAAATTGATTCTTTGCTTGGAATTTCTTTTAATTTATTTGCTAGAGAAGATATATTAGTAAATATGTCTTCAGCTTTTTGTAGTTCTTCTTCACTTAATATTATTCCTCTACTTATAGTTTGAGATATAGCGACATCGTATAGTTCATTTATATAGTCAAAATTACCTATAACTCTATAAACTTCTTCTAAACTTACTATTCCCTGACTGGCTTTTAACACGCCATCTTGTAACATAGTAACCATGCCACCCTCAATAGCTTCTTTTAATATTTTAAAGGAAGGAGCATTATCCATAGTTAATTGTTTTATGCTATCATTCATAGTAAAAATTTCGTAAATACCAACTCGTCCTTTATAGCCTATTCCATTACAAAACTCACAACCAGAGCCAGCTTTATAGAAAGTGGGAGAAGTATTAGGAATGACAATATCAGCCTTAGGTGATATTACTGATAATATTTTTTTAACTAATTCAGAATCTTCTTCATTTAAATCATGAATTTGTTTACATTTTGGACATAGTTTTCTAACTAATCTTTGTCCAACAACGGCGTTGATTGATGGTAATAATAAATAAGGTTTTATTCCCATATCAGTTAAACGAGGTATAACTCCGGCCGCATCATTAGTATGAAGAGTAGATAATACTATATGTCCAGTTAAACTAGCTTGAATAGCGATTTCAGCTGTTTCTAAATCTCTTATTTCTCCGACCATTACAATATCGGGATCTTGACGTAATATTGATCTTAATCCTGAAGCGAAAGTATAACCTTTTTTAACATCTATTTGACTTTGATTAATTCCTTTTAATTGATATTCCACTGGATCTTCTAAGGTTATTATTTTTATTCCCGGTTGATTTAATCTATTTAGGACGGCATAAAGAGTAGTAGTTTTACCAGAACCAGTTGGACCAGTGGTTAATATTAATCCGTTTGGTTTACTTATTTCTTTACTTAAAATTTTATAAGCACTGGTGCTTAATCCCAAATCATCAAA
>CAYMMH010000020.1:2778-8394 GCA_964391525.1 uncultured Gammaproteobacteria bacterium
GCTTCGGCTTCAATATGAATATCACTGGAATTTGTTTTTAAAGCTGTGGCTAAAAGTAAGGTAACAATATCAGAAACATTTACTTCTTTTATTTTATCATTCAAACTTTTATAATCGGTTATAAAACTTTTAAATTTTTCTAATTCTTCAGCCGTTATTTCTACTCCTTTTATACTGTCTTTAATCTTTGGTATTTTTTTATAAATTTCTAAAGCTTCTTCTAAACTATTTTTAGAAATTAAAAAAAGAGAACTCTTAGTAAAGTATTCCTTATTTAGATTATCAATTATTTCTTGAACCTTAGGATTATCTGGATTGGTTGTAGCTATTTTTATTGTTTCTCCATCATAAAAAAAACAAACTATTTTTTCTTTTATAGCTACCTCTTCTGGTATTAAAATCATGGCTTCATGATCAACAGGAAAACCGAATAAGTTAATATAAGACAAACCCAAGACCTGAGCCTGAGTTTGTGTTTCTCTTTCCATTTCTCTTTCCTTTATTTCCTGCTGTTTTTTTAATAATTTGCCTTGAGCGTTATTATTACTGCTATTGTTATTTTTTAACAGATTGGAAATCGAATCAAATCCGCTCATAGTGTATTTTTATTTTAATTCTGAAAAATTTTTTCTATTTTGCTAAGTTCTTTTCCGTTTCTTAATTGAATAAATAAATCAGTCCATGAGGCTATTTGAAAAGTATTCAATAATGCTCCACCCAATATAGCTATTGCTAATAATACTAAAGATCCGGCTATCATTATAATCCAGAATAAGAAAATTGATGAAGTCATTAATATTATAGAAAATGATAAACTAAATACTAGATAAAAGATTACGAAAAAAACAAAAGATAATAGAAATATGGTAAAAATATTTATTAAGAATAAGATAATTGACATTTCCATACTGATCAGCCAATTTTTATTAAATAATCTCCATCCTTGTTTTATGGATTGACCAAATTTTTTGTTTTCTATTATAAAATAGGCGATAGCGTATTTCATAATAAAAGAAAAAATTAATGATAAAGAAATCATTACTACAAATATTAATCCAAATATCATAGCGGTAGTAACCTTACTCTTTAAAGCCACAGTAACTAATAATATAGTAGTTACTAAATAAATAATATTTATAACTATGGAAATAATTACATTCATAGCAAATACTGGCCAAAATTTTTTATTAGCACCCCTTATTCCATTTTTAATAGTCAATTTATCTCGACTATTTTTTATTATTTTATTTGTTGAGCTTATAATTCCAATTTGAGAAACGGTAGATAACCAGGCTAAAAATATGATTATAGCCAAAATCAACAATAATAATAAAACTAATAGAATCATAGTGAAGGTATCAGTTTTAAATAATTCAATAAAATTTAACCAAGAATTCTTGGAAAAGATTCCAGTACTTAAAAATGTTTTAATATTGGATAAAACATTAATGCCAGAATTTTGATTCAAGGAACGAGAAAATATTTTTAATTCAACATTGAAGCTTACCAATGAAGCAAAAAAACCAAAAAACCATAAATATTTATTCTTCCAAGATATTTTCAAAGATTCTTTTAAAATAGCTCGATAAGATAGCATACTTTTTAAAATTTAATTTTTAAATTATATTAAAATTATAGCACATTTTAAAAAATTGTAAAAGAAAATAGTCAATAATAATATTTTTTATATAATTGCCAAAAAATAACAAATAATATACAATAATTATATGCGATATATCTTTATTTCGTATTTAGAATAATAAAATAAAGCTAAAAATATGTCTAAAGTTATTACTGATGCCAAAATGATTGATGAACTATTATCTCGTGGAGTTGAAAAAATATATCCCAGTGTTTCTTTATTTAAAAAAAAATTAATGAGTGGGGAAGCAATAAAACTATATTGTGGTTACGATCCTAGTGCTCCATCACTCCATATTGGTCATGCTATCTCTTTTAATAAATTATCTCAATTTCAAAAATTAGGTCATAAAGTAATTTTTTTAATAGGTGATTTTACTGGTATGATAGGGGATCCGACTGATAAAGCAGCGACTAGAAAAAAATTGAGTCGTGAAGAAGTTTTAAAGAATTCTAAAGAATATCAAAAACAAGGAGCTTCTTTTTTATCTTTTTCCGGAGATAATCCAGCTAAACTTATGTATAATAGTGACTGGAATGATAAATTAACTTTTAAAGATTTAATAGAGTTATCATCTAATTTTACCGTTCAACAAATGATACAAAGGGATATGTTTCAAGAAAGATTAAAAGAAGAAAAACCAATTTACTTACATGAATTTATGTATCCCTTAGCTCAGGGTTATGATAGTTATGTTATGGATGTTGATTTAGAGGTAGGTGGAAATGATCAAATGTTTAATATGATGATAGGTCGTGATTTACAGAAAATTTTACGTAATAAAGAAAAATTTGTTATGACTTTAAAATTATTAGCTGATGACAGTGGAAAGAAAATGGGTAAAAGTGAAGGAAATGCGGTATTTTTAGATGAGACAGCTAATAATATGTTTGGCCAAGTTATGTCATGGTCGGATGGCTTGATAATTAACGCTTTTGAATTATGTACTCAAGTTCCAATGTCGGATATAAAGATAATGAAACAACAAATGATTAATAATGAAATTAATCCTCGTGATTTAAAAATGAAATTAGCTTATGAAGTAGTAAAAATATTTCATGATGAAAAATCAGCTCAAATGGCTCAAGATTATTTTATTAATACTTTTCAAAAAAAAGAAATTCCCGATGAAATAGTAGAAATTACTATAAAAGGAAAAAATAGAAAAATAATTGATTTATTAATAGAGGGATCTTTAGTGGAAAGTAAGGGTGAAGCTCGTCGATTGATTGAACAAGGAGGTATAAAAATTGATGGAAAAGTGATTAAAGAAGTTAATCTGGAAATTGATTTAAATGATGGAATGATTATTCAAAGAGGTAAAAGACAATTTATTAAAATCAAATTAATTTAGATATGGTACTTAGAGATATAAAAAAAATGATAGCTAAAAAACTAGCTATTGATGAAAATAAATTAATTTATCCACCAGATATTAATTGGGGTGATTTTTGTTTACCCATTTTTGAATTGGCAAAAGAGAAAAAAATAGCTCCTCAGATTATAGCTAATGAATTAAAAAACAAAATTAATAAAGATAAAAAATTAACTAGCATTTTATCTAAAATAGAAGTAACTGGTGCTTATTTAAACTTTTTTGTAAACTCCGAGTATTTAGCAGATAAGGTTTTAAATGACATAATAAATCAAAAAAAACGATATGGTATTAATAATAATGGAAAAAATAAAGTGGTGGTTTTTGAGTTTTCCAACGTTAATACTCATAAAAATTTTCATATTGGACATTTAAGAAATATTTGTTTTGGAGAATCAATGAATAATATTTTTAAAACCAATGGCTATAAATCATATCCGGTTTCCTATATCAATGATTTTGGTATTCATGTGGCTAAAGCTATTTGGTCGTATAAAAAAGGATATAGTAAAGATTTAAATAAATGTTATGCTCAAACGGTTAAAAAAATGGCCGAAAATCCCGAAATAATAAAAGAAGTGGGAGTTATTATGTCGGATATTGAAAAACATCAGGGAGAAAACTATGCTTTATGGAAAGAAACTAGAAAAATAAGTTTAAAAGCCATAGATGATATATATAAAAAAAATAAAATTAAATTTAAAAAAGTATATTATGAAAGTAAAGTTATAAGCAAAGGTTTTGAAATAGTAAAAAAATTAATTGATAAGAAAATATTGGTTTCAAGTCAGGGAGCAGTGATAGCTGATTTGGAAAAGTACGGATTGAATGTTTTACCTGTTATTAGAAGCGATGGAACTGCTTTATATCCAGTAGCTGATTTAGCTTTGGCTGAAATTAAAGCCCAAGATTTTAAAAATTTAAATAATTCTTACGTGGTAGTTGATATTAGACAAGGTTTGTACTTTAAACAATTATCTAAAATTTTAGAATTAGCTGGTTATAAACAACAGTTAAGTCATTTACCTTATGAATTTGTGACTCTTCCCGAGGGTATGATGTCATCACGTTCTGGTAATGCCGTTCCGTTTATTGATTTATATAATGAAGTGTTAGAGTGTTTAAAAAGGGAAACAAAAAAAAGACATACTGATTGGACTGATAAAAAAATTGAGAAGAATTGTTCAGAATTGGCCATAGCCATTTTAAAATTTGAAATGTTAAAAATATCTCCTCAAAAAATAATAATTTTTAATATTGCTGAAGCTACCAAATTTGACGGTTTTTCCGCTTTATATATTTTATATGGATTGGTTAGAATAAAAAGTATTATTAGAAAAGCTAAATTTAAAAATAGTGGAAAATTTAAGTTTGATTTATTAAATAATAAAAGGGAAAGAGAATTAATTATATTCTTAGCTAAATATCCGGAAATTATAATTAGAGCTGAAAAAAAACAAGATCAAAGTGAAATAGCTAAATATTTATTTGAGTTATTAAAATCTTTTAATGATTATTATCAACAAGTAAGAATTTTACAGAGCGAACCTGATGTCAAAAAAAGTCGCTTAATTCTACTTTTCTCTATTCTAATAGTAGTTGAAAATGCTTTAGATATTTTAGGGATTAAACCTTTAAATGAAATTTAAAAATATTTATATATCAATATGACAAAAAACAATCAAGATAAAATGGATAAAATAATTTCTCTATGTAAACGTCGAGGTTTTGTTTTTCCATCCTCGGAAATTTATGATGGTTTAGCAGCTGTTTATGATTTTGGTCCCTATGGTGTGGAATTAGCTAATAATATTAAGAATTTTTGGTGGAAAAATATGGTTCAATTTAGGGATGATATAGTTGGTTTAGATTCAGCTATTTTTATGAATCCTAAAGTTTGGGAAGCTTCTGGTCATATAAAAGGTTTCTCTGATCCTTTAGTAGAGTGTAAAAAATGTCATAGTCGCTTACGATTAGATACTCTATTAGAAGATTATGGAATAAAAGCCGATGAAAAGATGAGTGAAAAAGAAATCAATGAAATATTTTTAGCTAATAAAGAAAAAATAAAATGTCCAAATTGTGGATCTAAAAATTTTACTGAGGCTAAAAATTTTAATTTATTAGTAAAGTCTAATTTAGGTAATTTTACTTCTGATTCTGAAAAAGATCCGGTTTATTTACGAGGAGAGACTTGCCAGGGCATTTATGTTAATTATAAAAATGTTTTAGATTCCACTAGAGTTAAAATTCCTTTTGGTATTGCTCAAATTGGCAAGGCTTTTAGAAATGAAATAACTGCCCGTCAATTTATATTTCGTACTAGAGAGTTTGAACAAATGGAAATGCAATATTTTGTTAAGCCGGAAGATTTTGGAAAATATTATGAAGAATGGAAAAATATTCGTTGGAATTTTTATATATCTTTAGGAATAAAAGAAAAAAATTTACAATGGCATCAACACGAAAACCTAGTTTTTTATGCTAAAGAAGCTTATGACATAGAATATAATTTTCCTTTTGGATTTAAAGAGTTAGAAGGAGTTCATGTAAGGGGAGATTATGATTTAACCCAACATGGAAAATTTTCCGGTCAAGA
>CAYMMH010000021.1:0-8017 GCA_964391525.1 uncultured Gammaproteobacteria bacterium
CAGACAACATATTTATGAGCCGGATATTTTGTTAATTTTGGATTCTACTTTAATTGGTAAAGCTAATATTTTTTCTGGAGTAAAAAAAACAACTAAAATTATAATTAACACTAATTTAAATTTATCAAAACTTATTGAGAGTATAAAAATAAAAACCAAACTACCAAAGGAGTTTGATTTTAAAAATATAATAAGTATTGATGCCACTAATATTGCCTTAAATATTTTTGGAAAAAATATAGTTAATACGGCTATGCTCGGTTCTTTGGTAAATATTCCCGGTCTTTTAAAATTGGAATCAGCTAAAATAGCTATTAAAAAGAAATTTTCTGATAAAGGTAATGATATAGTTGAAAAAAATATTAAAGCCGTCAATCAAGCTATCAAATAATTTAATTATTAAGTTTATATATTTATGCTAACCGTAAAACCAGGATCATCTTTAAAAAATAAAACAGGATCATGGAGATCTTATCGTCCCGTGGTTGATAAAGATAAATGTATCGCCTGTAGATTATGTACTAAAATTTGTCCTGATGGAGCAATTAATTTAAAGAATTATAAAAAATCCTTAAAGGCTGATGTTAATTATGATTATTGTAAGGGTTGTGGTTTATGCGCTAAAGAGTGTCCGGTTAAAGCTATAAAAATGGAAAAAGAAAAATAATAATTTTAATTAAGATTATGAATATATTATCAGAAACTTTAGCTTTGTGTAAGAAATATGGTATTAAACCGGAAAGATCTAAAGGTCAAAATTTTTTAATCAATGAAGAAATATATAATAAAATAATAGAAATATCCGATTTGAAAAAAAGTGATACCGTTTTGGAGGTTGGTCCGGGACTAGGTTTTTTAACTTGTAAATTAGCTTCTAAAGTAAAAAAAGTTATTGCCGTTGAAATAGATTCTAATTTAGCATCGCTTTTAAAAAAAGATATAAAAATTAAAAAAATTGATAATATAAAAGTTTTTAATAATGATATTTTAAAAGCTCGGGGAAATAATTTTTCTAAATTAGGTAAATATAAAATTATATCTAATTTACCATACAATATAACTTCTATTTTTTTGAGAAAATTTTTAAGTTTAAATAATAAACCGGAAAGTATAGTTTTAATGTTGCAAAAAGAAGTAGCTGAAAGAATTATAGCCACTGTTCCTGATATGACTTTATTATCATGTTCAGTACAATTTTATGCTGATGCCAAAATAATATTTAATGTTTCTAAAGAAAATTTTTATCCTATTCCCAGGGTTGATAGTGCCGTAATTAAAATAATTCCTAATAAAAAATTATTATCTAATTTTGAAGAAGAGAAGAATTTTTTTAAATTATTAAGAATAGGTTTTAGTTCTAAAAGAAAAATGTTAAAAAATAATTTAAGTAATGGCTTAAAATTAAAACCGGAATTAGTTATTAAAGCTTTAAAATTAACTCATTTAGACGAAAAAGTTCGTTCGGAACAATTATTAATTGAAGATTGGTTAAAATTATATAATTTTTTAAAAAATATCAATTAATCCAGTATTACTTTATTTTAAGTATAGTATTGACTTAGCATTTCAGATATGATACACTAATATCAAGTATATGAAAAGCAAGAAAAATTTATTAGAACAGTTAAAAACTTTACCCTATTTTAATAGAAATACTGTATATCAGCTTGGAGAACAATTAGGGCTTAAAGATTCTTCAATTAATACTTATATTAGTAGGTTTTTGAAATATAAAGAGATTTTTCAGTTTAAAAATGGTTTGTATGTAAGTACTGATTTTTTTGAAAAAAATAAATCAGATATTTCATATTCTTTTTATTTGGCAAATATAATTCGTACTCCATCATATATTAGTTCTTGGGCGGCTTTACAGTATTATAATTTAGCAACCGAAGTTATTCATTCTATCACCTCTATTACTTTAAAGGTGACAAGAGAATATCAGACGAAAGCCGGAAATTTTACCTATCAGTCTATCAAAAAAGACTTTTTTTCCGATTTCTTTTTAGTGAAAGGTAAATTTGATTTTTATATAGCTTCTCCATCTAAAGCATTATTTGATCTCTTGTATTTTAGAACTCGTCAGTTTAAAGGATTAGATTTAGATAATATTAAAAAGATTATTGAAGAATTAAGAATTGATTTTGATGAAATGGATAAAGTTGAACAGAAAAAATTTTATTCTTTAATTAATAAAAATATATGAGCGAACAGATAATAATAAAATTAAAGAAAAAACTTGATGATTTATCTGCTTATGAGAATATTGATGCCGATACTCGTCGTAATACTCTCAAGGAGGAATTGCAGTTTTATGTTTTAAATTTTATTTATCATCATCCCAAATATAGTAAATGGATAATGTATGGCGGTTCCGCACTTCGTATAATTCATGGTCTTGATCGTATGTCGGTTGATTTAGATTTTGAAGTCTCCCATACAATAACTGAAAAATTTTTAGAAGAATTAAAAAAAGAAGTAGAAAGTTATTTTATTAATACTTATGGTGCTAATTCTAATTTTCTCACTATAAAAATTACTGCTGGTCGAGGTTTACTTTTAAAATTTCATGTCGGTAAAGAATTAAGTCTTAATAATCCATCAAATCAGGTACATGTAAAGATTGATTTAAATTATTTTTCTACTTCAAAAATTATAATTGAACATCGACCAATAAATAGAGATCAGTTTTCGTTTGTTATTTTAACATATAATATGGGGGCGTTAATGGCTAGTAAATTAGCAGCTATTTTTTTACGAGGAACTCGTGGTGTCGGTGATGCTATTTATGAAGAAAAAGGTAGAGATATTTATGATTTATTATGGTATATGAATAAAAAAATTGTTCCTGATTTTGATTATATGACGGCCAAAAATATAAATATTGGTAACATTAAAACACTTTTTGATAAATTAACATTACAGATGAATAAAGTAAGTGATAATAATTTAAAGAATGATTTAACACCTTTATTTGTTGATCAGAATTTTATTTCCAATTGGCTTAAAAATTGGCGAGAAACCTATCTTAGATTACTTGAAAACTATAAAATACAAACTATAAAAGATTTAAAAAATATTAATATCTATCAGGATTTTAGTACAGATATTTTTTCTTTTATGTATAATTTTTATACCGATGAAAATAATTTAATAAAAATTGTTTATCGGGTTAGTGATTATTGGATAGATTTTAGCGACGGTGATTTATTCATTGATACTGATAAAAAAATTGAAAACAAGATTGAATTTAATAATCGGAATGGTCAAGTAATTATTCAAGATAAATTAAAACAGTATGCGACTCTCTTTTATCAAAAAACTGAAAAGTATTTTAAAAAAACTAAGGGAGTTATGATGGGAGATACTATTATTACAAAAGTAATTCGAATGACAGCTGATAATTTAAATCTAAAAGAACAAATTGTATTAAATAAATCAGCTTTACTTTCTTGTGAGCTTGATGATTTATTAAAATAAATATCATTTTTTTTCTTGCTTTTTTATTTAAAATATTATAAAATTTCAGTATAGAAACTATGGAAAACAACAATAATCAAAAAATGGATAAAAACCATAAAAGAGCTTTATTGATATTAAGTATTTTTAGCGTAGCTATAATTACAATTTGGTTTGTGAATTTTTTTCATATTCTAAATAAACCATTTAATTACGAAGATTCATCTAATAATAACGTCAATAATTCTACAAGTATTGTTAATAAAGATGATTCTAATTTAGATTTAAAATTAGTTGATACTGATGGTGATGGTCTTTCTGACTGGGATGAATTATTTACTTATGGAACATCCCGGTATTTAGAAGATATGGACAGTGATGGTTTAAGTGATTACGAAGAAGTGATAATCTATAAAACAGATCCTAATTGTTTAGAGGGACAGGTTTGTTCTGGAACTTTAAACCAAAGTGATTCTCAAGTTGTTAATAATACAGCCGAAGTATTAGATAATTATTATCAAGAAGTTTCTTCTACTAGCGAAAATACAATAACTACTGAAGATGTTTCAGCTTATTTAAACTCCGGTTCAGTTGATGTTTCATACTTAAGACAACTATTATTGGAAGAAGGATTTTCACAAGCCGATCTTGATAAAATCAGTGATGAAGATTTAATTTCAGCTTATAAAGATGTGGTTGATAAGCTTTAAATTTATTTAAAATAAAATAATTATATAAATATGAAAACATCAAAAAATGTTTTTAATAGGAAAAAATTTTTTATTGTTGTTTTGATTTCTTTTTTCTTATTCACTAATATTTTTACAATAAATAAAGCTTCGGCTACAGTTCCGGCTGATATATTTGGAGGTCCGACAACTGTTATAAGAAAAATAACCGATTTCTTGGCTAAGAAAAAAGATGATTGGCTAAAAAAAATCGGTACCAATATTTTTCAAAAAACTTTATCAACCGTGTTAAATAAATTGGCTTATGATGCTGCCACTTATATCGGTTCCGGTGGTGAAGGACAAAGTGAATTGTTTACCACTGAATATTTAACTGATTTTGCTAAGGATGCCGGTAATGCCGCTTTTGGTTCTTTCGTTGATTCTTTAAGTAAGGATTGGGGAGTTGATGTATGTCAACCAACCGGAGGAAGTGATGCTAAAGCTAAAATAGGTTTGGGATTAGTGGCTTTTAATGAACCGGAATTTGCTGATGTTAATTGTGATTTTCAAAAATTAGTTTCTAATTGGTCAAGTGAAGTAGATAAATGGAAAAGTTTTAAAGAACCTGATTATTTAAGTATGTTATCTAATTCATTTTCTCCCACTGGAAATGATATAATGCTTACCATGGTTCAATTTGATAAAGCTAAAAAAGCAGCTGATGAAGAAAAAGATAAACAAGCCGAACAAGTAAGATTAAATAATGGTTGGTTAGATGTTAGAGATATGGGTGGAAGTTCTAAAACAACACCTGGCCAAGCCAAAGATAAATTACAACAAGCTCAAGAACTTCAAAATCAAAATTTAGGTAAGTATACTGGCGAGGCAGCTTTAGATGCTGTTAATATTTTTTTAAATCAATTAGCTATTACCGGATTTAATAAAATTTTAAGTAGTTTGGGAGAGATGGTTAAAAAGGGAGATGCGACTAAAACTAATTTTTCATCAACTGATACTGATGTTAGTTCTAGCAAGGGGAAAACATATTTAGTTGGCGCTCTTAAATCAATAATAAAACCAAAATTTAATGTAGCGGCTGATATAGATATTTTATCTACTTTGATGATGTGTAATGATACTAATAATCCAGCACCTAATAATTGTGTTATTGATAATAATTTTAGTCAAGCTATACAAAATAAAAATACTGTTATCCAAGCCATTGATAATGGATATTTAAATGGAGATTGGACTTTTGATGATGACAAAGATTATCAGTCAGGTTTTAATTATCGTTCTCTTGTTATTTTAAAAAAATTTCGTATAGTCCCTCTGGGTTGGGAAGAAGCTTCTATCAGAGCTAAAGAAAAATCATTAAGTACCGGATATAAGTATACTTTAAAAGACATGGTTTCATGTTTTGATCCGACCGATGAATATAATGAATTTAGTTCTGGTTTTGTTAATTCTAATTTTTCCGGCAACAGTTGGTGCGAAGGGTTGATAGATCCGAATTGGGTATTAAAAGCTCCTTTGGGTTATTGTAAAAAACAAGGTTACGGAGGATACATTCAAACTCAACAATTAATTGATATTCCCGAAAGCGCCGCAGCTGATTATTTAGAGGAAATGGATCCGATTATAATTTCTCGTTCCGGAGATTATTGTGCCGATGAACAATCTTGTATTAAAGAAAAAGCTGACGGTTCTTGTGAATATTACGGTTATTGTACCGAAGATAAAAGATCATGGAATTTCGGTGAAAATTCTTGTGACGCCGTCTATAATACTTGTGAATCATTTACCAGTGTTTCCAACGGTAAACAATTAGCTTTATTAAAAAATACTATTGATTATGGAACTTGTACTTCGGATACTGTTGGTTGTGCCAAATATGCTTTATCTGGAAAATATGATTCAGCATTATCTAAAGTTATTTGGAGTAATACTAATTCTATTTATTTAAACAGCAAAGCTTCCGCTTGCTCCGAATCCAATGAAGGATGTCAAGAATTAATAAGGACAGTTTCAGGTGGCGGTCATAATTTTTTAATGAATGCTAGTTTTGAATATGATTTGACTAATGGACTTTGGGCCGGTTTAAATACTTCTTCGGTTGCTTATGATGGAAATATTTCTTTGGCTTTGCCTACTAATTCGGCCGTTGAAAAAACAATTACCGTAGCTTCTAATGATTATTTTATAGCCGGAGAAAGTTATACTCTATCTTTTTATTCTAATTGTCAGGGTAATAATGTTTCTTCTGTTTATTTGGGTTCAAAATCTGCCACCATCGCCACTAGTTCCGGATTTATATATAACACTATAATTAATACTTATCCTAATAATTATTCTTCTAATGCCATTATCTTTAAATTTATGGCTAATGGTAATACTTGCTATATAGATAATGTAAAATTAGAAAAGGGAACAGTAGGAACTTTTTATTCCGAATATGGAGATCAAGGAAAAGTATATGAAAAATTAATTCCTGATTATTTAAAAGAAACTTGTTACGAAAATCCATATACCGCTAATCCTGATTATAAAATAAAAGATAATGCCCCAAGTCAATGTTTTAAATATGCTCGTTTATGTAATAGTGAAGAAATTGGTTGTGATTTATTTACTTCGGTTTACGGGATAAAAATAGGAGCTAAAGTTTTAGATAAAGATTATTGTTCAGAACAATGTGTTGGTTATGATGTTTATGTTCAAAAAAATACTCTATTTACCAATAAGGCTGTAGCTAAATTTATTCCAAATTCAGCTCAAGCCTGTTCAGCTAATGCTGCTGGTTGTACCGAATTTACCAATTTAGATACAGTAGCCGCCGGAGGAGAGGGCAAGGAATATTATACTTATCTGCGCCATTGTATAAAACCAGATCAAGGAACTTGTCTTAGTTTCTATTCTTGGGAAGGAAAAGAAGGTTCAGGTTATCAATTAGTGTCTTATGATTTTGAAAGAGATACAAGTTCTTTACCTAAGTTAACAGAAGGAAGTTTGTCTGGTAATAATAATGTATTTTCTCATCAAATCAACGGAGTAACCGTTTGTAGTCCTTCAATATATGATTTACCGGTTTCCGATCCTAACTATAATTCCGATTGTCGGGAGTTTTATGATAAGGCCGGACAAAAATATTATGCCTTGTATTCAAAAACAATAACTTGTTCCAATGATTGTAAGACATATAAAATGACAGATAAAAATATTGATACCGGTATTACCAGTTCGGCAAATTGTACCGGCGATAATGCTCATTGGGACGCCAATTTGAATGTTTGCTATAAATGTTTAGGTGGTGGAATTTGGGATGATAATCAATTGGCTTGTCTATACAAAGCCATTCCAGGAGAAGGTCAAACTTGTAAAGCTGAAGAAAATAATTGCCGTGAATATAATGGTAATAGTGGAAATAGAGTTAGAATAATTTCTTCGTATGATTTTTCGGAAGGTAATTTAGAAGATTGGACCGGATCGGCTAGTATTAGTCAAGAATCATTAAATCAGGGCGGTACCTCTATAAAAATTAGTAGTGGAATTAGTAAAGTAGAGGTTGGTACTGATGTTGTTCAAGGTTCTTCATATATAGTAAAATTCTTAGCTAAAAATACAGTAAGTAAAAATTTATCAATTTATTTATCTAATGGCACCGATAATTCTCTATTCGGAGTAACGGGAGAACAAGAAAATATCTATAGTATAAATATTCCAGCTAGTGGTTCTTGGCAACAATATCAAGTAAGTTTAGATAATTTAAATCATAGTGTAAGTAATAGTGAATCCTTGAACTTTAAAATAGATTCAGGAGAAATATATATTGCTAATGTGGTCTTAATGGAAGTAAGCAGTCGTTATTATTTAATAAAAGATTCTTGGAC
>CAYMMH010000022.1:0-7940 GCA_964391525.1 uncultured Gammaproteobacteria bacterium
TATTGAAGTATAAATTCAGTTTTTTTCTCTTGTAAAACATTATTAGATGCAAACATCACTTCCCTGTATTGAGGAATTAATAAAAATTTAAAAGATAAAATTAAAATAATAAAAATAATAGCGACTAAAAAATATTTAAAATAAGACATTAAAAATCTATTAATATTATTCCGACGTTTTCTTGTTTTTAATATTTCCTCATCAAATTCAATGTCTCTTCCCTTTTTATTTTTTATATCAGTCATAATAAAATTAATTAGTTAGTAAAAATCTTAGGATTTAAATTAAAATTAAAATTAAAATTAATATGAGTTTTCCCGGTATCTTCATCATTAATTATTTCTTCTTCATTGATTGCTGACGAATTAATATTAGGATTATCAGAAAAAACTTTAGATTGGAAATTAACCGCCAAAACATCATTACTAACAGCCGGTAATATGTATTCTCCATAAACATCTCCTGAAAAACTTCTGTAATAAATATTATCCTTCAAAGTATTTTTCTCTAAAAAATTAAAAAAATTAGTCCAATAAACATGATTATTTAAAACAGCTGAAGATAATTCTAATCTTCTTTTAAATTCTATCGCTTTTACATATTGATCTTTTAAATTATTTGTTTTTAATTCGGTAGCCGTAATTTCAGTTTCTAGATAATATGAATTTTCAATTTCCTTTTGCTTCTTCCAATTATATAAGAAGATATAACTTTCAGCCACAAAAACCGCAACTATTAAAAATAAAACAAAAAAGATTGATAAATCTTTTTTCCAATTATAAATAATTTCAATTTCATCCTTAATTAAATTTGTTTCCAATAAATCTAGATTATCAACTACTTTCTTTTTCTTAAAGAAAGATGAAAAACCGCCAAAAATATTTTTATTCTTTAGAACATCAAAATTAAAATTACTTTTTGGTTCAATTATAGTTTCTTCGCGATTAATTTCTTTTTTTTCAACATGATTCTCTATTTTTTCATCCTTTTTAAATTCATCTTGTTTGTTATTTTTTAAATTTTTATCTGGCATAATTTTTATATTATAAACTTGATTATTCTATTTCCCGCAAAGCCAAGCCAGTAGCTATGGCTAATCTAGGACCAACTTCATTTAAAATAGGTTGCAATTCATCTGGATAAAAAATTCTAAACCATGGATCACCTATTATGACTTTTATATTTAAACTTTTTTCTAAATATTCTTGAAAATTAAATAACATACTTCCACCACCCGATAAAATTATTTTCTCTACATTTTCTCCATTACTACTTAAAAACAAATCTAACATATATTTTATCTCGTTTATAATTAAAGTTGTGGACTCTTTGATAATTTTAGGAATTTCGCTATTTCTTTCAGTATTAGAAGTAGACAAATCAAACTTAAATTGTTCAGCTTGTTCCAAACTTATTCCCATCTTTTTACTTATTTCCTCGGTAATACTTTTACCAGAAATATTTATACTACGATTTAAAAAAGGAATGCCCTCCTTAACAATAGAAAAACTAGTATTACTATCACCCATTTCAATTATCATTAAAGTTGAAAAATCATTACCTAAAAGAGATCTGATAAGAGAAAAAGTTTCCGTTTCCAAATTACTTAAAAATATTTTAGCTTCTTTAAAAACATCAATGTACTTTTTAACTAATTTTTTAGGTGAACCTGTTAAAAAAACTTTAACACTGTCAGCATTATTAGAATTAGGAATAATCTTCCAATCCAAAACCATTTCTTCCAACGGTAAAGGAATAACTTTTTTGGCTTCTTCTATAACTCTATCATTAATTTTTTTCTTATCATAATTATCAATATTTATAACTGAAGAAAAAACTGAAAAACTTGGTAAAGAAACCGTGGCTTTATAGGCCTTAATTCCCAAATCTTTTTTTATTTTGGAAATTACTCCAGCTAAATAATCCAAATTTTCAGATTTGGAAAAATTAAAATTAGGAATATTATCAACAAAACCATAATTCAATAAAGAAATTTTTTTACCTTTTTTTATTAGCTCAACCATCTTTACTGAATAATCACTTATATCAATACCTAAATAATTATTATCACCAGAAGAAAATAATCCCATATTTTTATTTGTTATATTTAAATGTTAGTTTGAATGCTTTATAAAAATATGTTATAATTATACCAGGTTGACAATTTTTATCAACAACAAATTATAACAATATAATTATAACATAAAATTAAAAAAATGGAAAAGAGTAAAATAAAAAAAATACTATTAATTGTTGCTTTCATCATTTTCGTGGTTTTGATAGCTTATTTAATTTGGATTACATTTTTTAAAACTAAACCGGAAACAGGAATTATATCTCCGGGTGATGAAATTGGTTCTAATTTACCAGGTTCTGAAGATATTGGTAAATTACCGGGAAGCGAAACTGGCAATGAAATCCCAGGTTCTGAAACTGCTACCAGTGGAGTTCAAACCGAACCTCAAAAACCATCTTCTGGTGATCAAGGAGTTAGTCCAATTGCTGTTGGTGGCATAACCCAAACCAATGTTTTAGTATCTGAAAAAGTTTCCGGACAAACTTTAAGTCAAGACGGAAATTCGGTTCAATATTATAACACCAAAGATGGAAAATTTTACATCATTGATGAAAATGGAAATAAGATACCTTTAAGTGATAAGGTTTTCTATAACGTTCAAAATGTAGAATGGGCCCCTAATAAAACTATGGCTGTAATTGAATATCCGGATGATACTAAAATTGTATACAATTTCAGCGCTGAAAAACAATATACCCTTCCTTCTCATTGGGAAGATTTTTCATTTTCTCCGGATAGTGAAAAAATAGTAAGTAAAAGCTTGGGCGATGACGATGATAATCGTTGGTTGATTGTAAGTAACAATAATGGATCGGAAAGTTCGGCTATAGAATATATAGGAAATAATGATAATAACGTCATAAGTTCTTGGTCACCCAATAATCAAGTTATAGCTATGTATACTAAAGGGGTTGATTTTGACACTAGAGAAGTTTTCTTTGTTGGACAAAATGATGAAAATTATAAATCAACAAAAGTAGAAGGTTGGGGATTTGAAGGTCAATGGTCAAAAACCGGTGATAAATTACTTTATAGTGTCTATAGTCCTAAAAATGAATTAAAACCTCAATTATGGATAGTTAATTCTCAAGGAGATAATATAGGAGTTAATAGAACTAACCTTCAATTACAAACTTGGTCAAATAAATGTGCTTTTGCTGATAATTCCACTATTTACTGTGCTGTTCCTATATCTCTTAAACCAGGATCTGGATTATATCCTGAATTAGCCGATGAAACATCTGATATTTTATACAAAATTAATGCCACTAATGGATTAAAAGAATTAATTGCCGTACCTAATGGAGTATACAATATTTCCAGTTTATCAATTAACTCTAATCAAGAAAATTTATTCTTCACCGATAAAATATCCGGAAAACTGTATAAAATAAAACTTAAATAATTTTTTCCATTAAACATATTCCAACTTAATAAATGAAAACATTAAAAAGATTTTGGAAAAACCTAGTGGGTTTTTTGTTTCCTAAATGTTGTATTATTTGTCGAGAAGAAAATGATAATTTTTTATGCTTTAAATGTTTTAAGATTATAAATAATTTTAGAAACGCTAGTTGTCCTAATTGCGGAAAAGATACTCATATTGGTGAATATTGTTCTGATTGTAAAAATAAATATATTCTTACCGGAATAATGGCTGTTGGAGATTATAAAAATGAAAACTTAAAAACAATTATAAAAAACTATAAATATCAATTTATAAAAAACTTAGTTTATCCCCTATCTTCATTATTAATAAGTTTTTTAGAAAATAATTTTATTCCTAATCCGATATTAAAAAATAAAAAACAAAATATTAATTTAAATAATTATCTTTTAACCTTTATCCCTTTATCTCAACGACGAGAAAGATGGCGAGGATTTAATCAAAGTGAATTATTAGCCAAAATAGTTTCACAAAAATTAGGATTAAAATTATCTTCTGATCTTAAAAAGGTAAAAAATTCTATGGCTCAAGCTAAGTTAAATAAAAATTTGCGCCAATTTAATTTAATTGGAGATTTTGAATGGCAAGGTCCAAATTTAAAAGGAAAAAAAATAATAATAATTGATGATGTTTACGCAACCGGATCAACCCTAAATGAGGCAGCTAAAGAATTAAAAAAACACCAAGCTGAAGAAATTTGGGGCTTGGTGTTAGCTAAGTAATATAAATATCATTTATTGAGCTGTCCAACCACCATCAACATATATGATTGAACCAGTGGTATATTTAGATTCTTCCGAAGCTAAATATACGGCAGCATAAGCTATATCATCAGGTTCACCCATATAACCTAAGGGAGTAGAAGCTTTAATAAAATTATTAGAAGCTTCATCTTCTTGAACTCCCTTAGTCATATTTGTTTTTATAAATCCCGGTGCGATAGCGTTAACCCTTATACCTAAAGGGGCTAATTCTAAAGCTGAAGTTCTGGTTAATTGATTAACTCCTCCCTTAGAAGAACAATAAGCTCCGGCACTTCGAAAACCAACTTGTCCTAAAATAGAAGTAATATTAATAATAGAACCTTTAATTTTATTTTTTTTCATGTATTGAGCCGCTAATTGAATTCCATAAAAAACCCCATTCAAATTAATACTTATAACTTTTTGCCAATTATCATCACTCATGTCTATAATATTTCCAGTCAATCCAATTCCCGCATTATTAACCATAATATCTAATGAACCAAATTTATCAGTAGTAAATTTTATTAATTCTTCTACTTCTTGTCTATTAGAAACATCAGCTTTAAAGAAAAGAGCTTTATCTCCTAAATCAATGTCATTTGATAAAACATTAACATCAGAAAAGACCACTTTAGCTCCTTGAGATAAAAACATTTGAGCTATAGCTTTTCCTAAACCAGATGAAGCTCCAGTTATGATAGCTACTTTATTTAATAAACGCATAAATTTAATTTTAATTATAAATAATCAGCTGTTAAATTTTAACATTTTTTTAATTATAACTCAATCATTGCCAAAAAAAGATATTTTTAATATAATGTAAATCTTGAAATTAAAATTTAAAAAATATTATGAAAAAAATTATCTGCCTGTACGGTTTGCCAGCCTGTGGAAAAACAACTCAAGCTGAAAAATTAGTAAAAGAATTCTCTTTATCATATTTCGGCATGGGAGAACGTTTACGAGCTGAAGTTAATTCAAAATCAGAATTAGGACAAAAAATAAAAAGTGATGTGGAAGGAGGAAAATTAATTTCCGATGACTACATGACTCAAGTTATAAAAAATGTTGGTCAAGAAATATTAGAAAAAGGTATAGTTTTTGACGGTTTTCCTAGAATAATTTCTCAGGCTCAGATGTTAAAAGATATCACTGAAGAATTAAATATGAAAATAAGTGCTTTTGTTTATTTAAAAATTACACCTGAAGAAGCTTTAAGAAGAATTAAAGCTCGAGCTGAAATTAGTAAACGAAGTGATGATAAAGATGCTGAAGCTATAAAAAATCGTTTAGATATTTTCCATAAAGAATCTATTATCTTATTAGATTATTATCGCTCACAAAATTGTTTAATTGAAATAGACGGAGAAATGAGTATTGAAGAAGTTTATTCTACTCTAAAAAAAAGTTTAGAAAATTTATAATAATGATATAAACAACATAAAAGAAAAACAGATTTACTTCTTAATCTGTTTTTTTCTTTTAGATCTATATACAAAATATAAAGCCACAAAAAATAAGGATGCCAAAACTATAATATCCATAATTCCCGTATATTTTTCTAAATGAGACCAATTATCTCCTAATAAAATTCCAACATAAATTAAAAAAGTATTCCACATTCCAGCTCCTAAAAAAGTAAAGATTAAAAACTTAGATATATTCATTTTTCCCATACCGGCCGGAATAGAAATAAGATGACGAATAATAGGAATAAAACGACAAATAAATATAGTTCCATCTCCCCTTCTCTTAAAAAAATTTTCTGTAAATTCTAAATGATGTTCATTTAATAATAAATATTTTCCCCACTTTCTCAAAGCATAACGACCACCATAAAAACCTAAGTAATAAGAAAGAATAGAACCAATCATACTTCCTAAAGTAGCCGCTAAAACTGCTAACCAAAAATTAAGATCACCGTTTGAGATAGAAAAACCAACAAACGGTAAGACTGCTTCGCTGGGCACTGGAAAAATCATACTTTCTAAAGCCATCAAAAAAGATATAGTTACATAACCTCCCCAAGAAATAAAAGCAACTATATATTTAATTAAAAATTCTGTTATTCCCATAGTCAGTATTATAAATTATTTATTATCTAATTTTTTTAAAATATCTTTTATTTGACGACTAACAATTTCTCTAATTTGATCTCTGGTTTCTTTAACATAATTAGAAAATTCATTCTTTTTATCTTCACTTTGATAATGTATATTCTTACTATCAGCCCATTTTTCCAAATCTTCATTATCTTCAGTGGAATAAGTTCCAAAATCATTATAAATTATTTTACTAGGTTTAATTTCTGGATTATTAGTAAAAAAATTTTCCCAATATTCTTGACTAGAAATAGTTTTACTTGGTTTTTTAAAATTTCCATCTTCATCTAGCTCGGGTTTTCCATTTTTTATAACATACTGTGAACCAGTTTCGGAATCAACTTCAACATCAGAACTTATACATAGAATACCAGCATCAATAGGTACTCCTTGTCCGAAATTAAAAATTTCAAAATCATTATACTGTTGTTGAATGCCAGCTTTATTACGATAATTACTCATTCCTAAAGTAATTTGACTTTCTCTAGTTTTTTGATAAAAATCATTGTGTAAAATATATTCTATAGGATAATAGAAATAAAATTTATAATCTTTTTCAGCTCCATACATTGAGTGTAAATCTTTAGCATAAGAAAAGTGAGCTGATTCTCTATCTAAATTATACATTGAAGCATATTGATTCATTACTTTTTCAACTATATTATCAACACTATTCCCCTCTTCGGCTAATTCAATAATAGATTTATCATTTAAATTAATTTTTTGTTCTTTTATTACTGTGCTAGTCATCGAATTTATTTTTTTATCTTTAAGTAATGGAACTAAATTATTAACAAATTCTCCCTTATTAATATCATGACCACCACCAGTTGACATAAAAGTATTTTCTCTAACTCCATAACGAGTAGCATGGTAGAAAGCTTCACCTGATAATCTTTTTAATAAAACTAAATAATTATCCAAAGTCATTTGTGATAATGTTTCAGTATTTAAATATTCATCACGTTCTTCTAAAGATAATGGACATTCTGACATAATACGATCAAATTCTTTACGATAATATTTTTGAACCTCTTCAATGCTAAATTCTTTTTCCCATTCTAACTTATAATTTAAATTCTTAACCATTTTTTTATACTTTTCAGTTTTAAAAATTCTTCCCCAAATATCTTTTTTTATCATCTCTAATTCTGGACGTGATTCTTCTGTTTTTTTCTTTTTTAATTCTTCATAAGTTTCGGGTTTGCTTCGAGCATCTTTAAGACGTCGAGCTGTTTCTTGTCGTAAATCTGGAGCTAATTCTTTAGAAAATTTTCTATCCAATTTCATCATATTTTTAAAATTAATAATTATTTAGTTTATATCTTTTTTTGACATATACTACAATTTAAACAAAAATTTTTATGAACACTGATGGTTCTACCACATTTTTTACAATTCATAATTTTGTTTTTTTTATTTCCTGAATATAATCAACAATATTTTTTTTGGCATGCCATCCTAATTCTATAGATTTAGTTTTATCTAATTTTGCATCAAAACGATTACCTGGTCGTTCCGGAAGCATTATTATTTCTGTCTCAAACATTTTGGCAATCTCTAAAACC
>CAYMMH010000023.1:0-7251 GCA_964391525.1 uncultured Gammaproteobacteria bacterium
ACTATCAAATTATAATATATAGATATAGTATCATTTTTTGTATTGGGGTTCAATATTATATTGATATAAATAAATTGTTTTAAAAATAAAAAAGGAAGGTTTGTAGCCTTCCTATTATATTACTTAATTCGTATGCTTATTATTGTTGTTTGTATAATTGTTGCAATTATAAAAATAGAACAAAATAATAAGCAAAAGAGTGGAATAAAAACAAAAATTAGTTCTTTCATAACTAACATTGAGCCAAAACCAGTTCCTAAACTGATTCCTAAAAATAGTGATTCCTTTTTGTCCATTATTTTAAATAAGATAATAAATGTTAATCCTAAAACAATAAGTATTGAAGTACAAATATACATACTTATTGAAGATCCAATTAATAAATTTATTGTAGACATTATTATTCCTATTGATAATGTAACAATAGTTGATAAAATTAAATAATTTTTTATTTCTTCATATTCTATTTTTTTTATTTCCTCTATTATTTTAAACGAAGAGAAGAAAAAAATAAAAACAGATAAAGAATCATAAAATAAATAATATTCTTTAATTTCAATATTAAAAAGCAAAGGAATCTTTTTTAATGGAATTATACCCGTTTGGAAAAATATTATTAAAGAGATAATAATAGGTATAATGCTAAAAAATAGACTTATTGCTAATGGATTAAAAAGATTTTTTTTTATTTTTTCTAAATTAAAATTACATTTCTTTATTTTTATCATGATATATTTTATTTTTTTTTAATGAACTATTAATTTTATGTTTATATTCTAATATAATTAAAATTATTTAGCAATAGTTATTGGTTGCCTTTAATTTCATAAATTGATAAAATAATTATAGTATTACAATTGATTGTTTAAATATGAAAAAAGTATTAATTTTAGGAGCTAAAGGTAATTTAGGAGGACAATTAATAAAAGAATTTAATAATGAATCGGAGTATAAAGTTTTTTCTTATGATAAGGAAGATTTAAATTTATTAGAAAGTGATTTAATTATTCCTAAAGTATTAGAAGTAAAACCAGATATTATAATAAATGCCACTGGATATAATGCTGTTGATAAATGCGAAGAATCAGAAGAAGAATTCCAGTTAGCTTATAAAATTAATGTCAAAGCGATAAAATATTTAGCTCAGGCAGCTATTTTAAGTAGAGCTATTTTTGTAAATTATTCCAGCGATTATGTTTTTGGAGGAGATATCTGCGATGATAGTAAAGATGATCAAAAAATTTTTTTAAAAATAAAAGAACAGGGAGGTTTTTTAGAGAATGATAGAAGATGTCCAATCAATAAATACGGTTTAAGTAAAATGTTAGGCGAAGATGAAATATTAAAATTCAAAGACAAAGATTTAAAGCATTATATAATTAGAACATCAAAGCTTTTTGGTCCCAGTGAAAATTTGTCAGTTTCTAAAGAAAATTTTTTTGATTTAATGCTTAAAATAGCTGTTGGTAAAAAAGAGATCAATGTAGTTAGTGAGGAATTAAGTTGTTTTACTTATACACCTGATTTAGCTAAAGCCACTAAAGATTTAATAGAAGGTAATTATAATTACGGAATTTATCATATTAGAAATAATGAACCGTCAATTTGGTATGATGCGGCTATTGAGTTATTTAGATTGAAACAAATAGGAATAAAAATAAATCCGGTATTATCAACTAATTTTCCTCGTCCAGCTAAACGACCTAAATATTCTGTTTTAGCCAATACTAAATTTCCATCTTTGAGATTATGGAAAGAAGCATTAAAAGAATATATTACAAAGTATAAATAAAAATATGAAACAAATAATTTCTAATCAAGAAATAAAAGGTACTCAAGATTGGATGCCGGAAGAAGCAGTTAGTCGTTATTATATTTTTGATAAATGGCGTCAAGTTTGTAAAAATTATGGTTTTTTAGAATATTTAACTCCACTTTTAGAGAATGCTGATATTTATAGAAGTAAATCAGGCGGAGATTTGGGGCAAAAAGAATTAATGATTTTTGTTGATCAAGGGGGTAGAGAATTAGCTATAAGACCGGAAATGACTCCTAGTGTTGTAAGGATGATATCTAAGAAATATAATACTTCATCTAAACCTTTGAAACTTTTTTCTATAGCTAATTTTGTTCGCAATGAAAAACCACAACGTGGTCGTAATCGGGAATTTTGGCAATTAAATTGTGATATTTTTGGTGAAAATAGCGAGTTAGCTGATTTGGAAATTTTACAATTAGCTATTGATATAGTTTTAGCCTTTAATCCTCCTAAAGATTCTTTTATTTTAAAAATAAATCATCGAGCTTTAATTAATTCTTTATTTGATTTTATAAAAATTAAAGATGATAAAAGAATGGATGTTATGAGATTAATGGATAAATATGAAAAGATGTCCGGTAGTGAATTAATAAAAGCTATGGAAGAATTGAAATTAAAAAATGATCAAATTGATAAAATTTTGAAGTTTATTAAGGCTTCAGATTTAAATGATTTAATAGATAAAATTCCAGAATTAAAAAATACTTTTGGTTTTAATTTTTTACAAAATATTATTAAACAATTAGAAAAAATAAATTATAGTCAATATGTAGAATTTGATTCTTCAGTAATTAGAGGATTAGATTATTATGATGGTTTAGTTTTTGAATTATTTGATAAACATCCTGACAATAATCGAGCTATGTTTGGTGGTGGAAGATATAATGGTTTAGCTAATATTTTTGGAGTTAATGATTTTCCAGCTGTTGGGTTTGCTCCTGGTGATGAAACTTTTAAATTGTTTTTACAATCTTGGAATATTTTACCAACCAATAATTTGAAAGAAGATGTTTATTTCTTACCCTTATTAGATGAAAAATTAAAAGATGATATTTTTCTTTTAAGTCAAAAAATGAGACAAAAAGGATATAAAATAGAAAGTGGCTTAAGTGTTATGAAGATTTCTAGGGCTTTAGAATATGCTGATAAGAATAAAATAGGGCAAGTTATAATTTTAGGTGAAGATGAAAAGAAAAAAGGAGTGTATAAAATTAAGAATATGATTAGTGGCAAGGAAACAATCAATAAAATTTAATTAATATCCTTTAATAGTTCTTCCCAATAAACGGTTTCAACCGTTTTTTGTTTTTCATAATTAAATAAAGAACGATTATTAGAGAAATATTCAATTTTTTCAATTAAATCTAATCCATTATTAGGAATGAATAATAATCCTTGACGTTTGTTAAATAATTCAGGAATGCCACCTATTTTAGAAGCAATAATTGGTAAATTAAAATTAAGAGCTTTATAAATTACAGTTGGAGAATTTTCATAACACAATGAAGGGACAATCAAACAATGAGCTTGTTTTAGTTCTTTATTTTCAATTTCTTTATTGAATTCTAAAAAGCTTATTCGGTTATCATTAATAATCATTTTTTTTGTTTTGTCTGTTAAACTTCCATTTCCGATTATTTTTAATCTTAAATTAGGATTGTTTATTTTTTTGAAAGTTTCTATTAGAAAGATAATACCTTTATGTTTTTCAATTTGTCCAATGAATAAAAAATTAATTATAGTTGACGAAATATCTCGGACTATATTTTGTTCTTTGTTTAAAATAATAGGATTTTTTCTAACTATTTTTTTGCTTGATTGAAAATATTTTCTTGTAGTATGTTCGGATAATAACCATTGAGAAGGGGAGACAAGCAAATCAGGCGAAGTAATCATGAAACGACTTATGGTTTGATATATTTTAGCTATTATAGAATTAACTTTTTTTTCTTGTCCTTGAATTATTAAACCTGATGGAAAGAATAATTGGGTATCATGTAAAATATGTATATGTTTAGCTCCCGTTTTTTTTATTATCCTAAAAGTCCGTAATCCAATACCCATTAGATTATTACTTATAATTATATCAGGTTTTTCTTTATTTAAAATTTCTTTAAGTTTATAAGCCCGACCAAAATTAAAAATATTGGCTACTTGCCAAAAAAAACGATAAAGAATCGTTTGATGATTTAAAAAATAATAATTAGAATTTATATAATAAGTTCTTGGTTCTTGGTTAATCTTTTTTTCAGTTTTTGGTTTAGTGCTGATGATGAAACAATCGTGATTATATGGTTTAATCTCATTTATTATAGTTTCACAAAAGTTTTCGGCTCCACCTTTTTGATAGGGTTTATATAAATTATTTATTATGGCTATTTTCATACGGTCTTAATTAAATTAATTATTTTTTCTCTTACCACTTCATCGGAATATTTTTCTCTTATTAATTGATAAGCATTTTTACCCATTTCATTTGATTTATCTTCATTTAATATTATTTCTAATTTATTTTTTAAGTCATTTATATTTCCCGGTTCAATTAATAAACCAGATTTATTATTTTCAAAAACCGAACGAACTCCCGGTAGATTAGAAGCGATAACCGGAGTTCCGCAAGCCATAGCTTCTATTAAAACTATACCGAAAGCTTCATTGTTATTTATAGAAGGTAGAACTAAAACTTTGGCTTCTTGATAATTTTTTATTAGTTCTTCTTTATTAACTTTTCCTAAAAAAATAGTTTTATCGGAAATTTTTAAATCTTGAGCTATTTTTTTAAAATCTTCAAGTAAATCTCCGGAGCCAATCAATTTTAACTTAAATTCAATATTTTTTATTAAAGCTGCGGCTTGAAGGAATATATTTACACCTTTAAAATAATGGGCTTTATCTAATCCGCCGACAAATAATATGGTTTTGTCCTTATTTTCTATATTGTCTTTAGGTTTAAATTCTTCAGTATTAATTGAAAAAGGTATTTCAATAAATTTTTGTGGATATTTTTCATAGATCTTTTTCATTTGTCCATTTTTTATATAATCTAAAGAAGCTGAAATTATTAAATCACTTTTTTTAAATAAAGATTTTTTTATAATTTCTTCCGCTAAGCTTAATAGTCTATATAATAAATTTTTTTGTTTAACATCCATGTGATAATGGATTATTATTTTTTTATCAGGATTTAAAATTTTAAATAGCCAAATTATTAATCCGGTTCCAAAAAATGGATAATGAAAGTATATGATATCAAATTTTTTTAATTTTTTTAATAACGAGAACAGAATAGCCCCGTGACCTAATTTTAATAATGGTTTTATTTTTATAATATTGTTTAAATCTTGTTTTGATTCATTGTTTTTAACAGTAAAAACAAAAGTTTCATAATGACTAGAAAATATTTTTTGTAATTTTTCGGCCGCTGTTCCTATACCTCCAATACTGGGAGGATAGACACATACCACTTGGGCAATTTTCATATATTGTTTTTTTTGTTATATTATATGTATGACTATAATTAAGTATATAAAAAAGAATATTTTTGTTGTTATATTGCTATTTTTATCATTTTTAATAAATATTGGTTCTGTTTTTTATTATTTTTATAAGTTTAATTATTTAATTGCTTTATTTTCATTAATATTAGCTTTATTTTTTACCTTTTTATTTATTTATTTTATCATTTCCAGCTCTAATCGGCAAGAAAGTAATTTTGAATTGATAAAAATGGAAAAAAGTAAATTTAACTTATTTAAGCTAATTATTTCAATACTTATTATATTATTTTCAGTTTGTTTGATCTTTATTTTATTTAAAGCGGGAACTTTTTCAGCTATAGCTTCACCCTGGTTATTAATTCCATATTATTTTTGGTTGATTTTTTTTGGTTTAATAGGTTTAGTGTTTATAGGTTTTTGTCAAAAGAATCGTTGGTCTCTCTTTTTTATTATTTTATTGTATTTTGTATTTTTTTCAATTTCTTTTTTTATTTACAAAATAGCTTTTGGTTACGATCAATTATTACATCAAAGATCAATTCAAGATATCTTACAATTTGGTTTAATAGAACCAAAAACTATTTATTATTCGGGACAATATGTTTTAGAAATTTTTCTTTCTTATTTTTGGCCCAATTCTTTATCACTTAATATTCTAGATAGAATTCTAGTTCCTCTATTATCAGCTATTTTGATTCCTATAACTTTCTGGTTTAATTTTAAAAAAAGGGGATTTGATAAAATAACTTGGCCTTTAATAATTTTTTTATTATTACCATTTTCTATTTTTACTTATACCGTTCCACAAAATTTAGCTTTTTTATTTTTATTAATTTTAATATTATTTTCATTTAATAAAGATTTTATTGCTAATAGATATAATTTTGTTTTTTTAGTATCAATGGGTATAAGCATCTTTTTTATTCATCCCTTAGCCGGAATACCAGCCATATTTTTTGTATTTATTTTATGGCTTACCACTTTTAATAAGGGAAGATTATTAAATATTATTAAAACTCTGGCCTATGTTGGGCAAATTATAGTTTTACCTATTTTATTAATTATAATTGGCGGTCGTTTTTCAATTGGGAGTTTTAATTTTTCTAAATGGTCTTTTAACTTTTTAGGACAAGAAAACATCTTTCTTAATCTTATTTATTTTTTTGGTTCTAATACTAATTGGTGGATATTATTGTTATTTATTATGGCAACAGTTTTTGTTTTTAAAAAGGGTCGTCCTGAATTAAAAATTTTCTTTTTTAATTCTTTGGCTTTAATGTTGTCGTACTTATTAAGTTCTTTTATTGATTTTCCTTTTTTGAGTGCTGTTGATAAAGATTCTTATGCTAAACGAATTTTAATAATTTCTTTTTTATTTTTATTTCCGGTTTTTTATGATATGTTTGTTTGTTTTTTAAAAAAAATAAAAACTGAAACTAAAGAGTTTAAGTTTTTAGTATTAATATTTTTTAGTAGCTTATGTTTAGTTTCTTTATATCTTAATTATCCGCGTAAAGATAATTATTTTAATTCTAGATCTTTTTCGGTGTCTCAATTAGATTTTGTTACCGTTAATTTTATTGAACAGAATAAACAAGGAGATAATTATATAGTTTTAGCTAATCAACAAGTAGGGGCAGTAGCTATAAAAGAATTTGGTTTTAAGCGTTATTATGACTCTTGGTTTTATTATTCAGTTCAAACCGGGGGATTGCTTTATGATTATTATTTACGTTTATTAGATGAACCAAATCATGATTTGGTTATGGAGTTATTAGATAAAATAGGGGCTGATGAGTGTTTTATTGTGGTTAATGATTATTGGTGGGCTTTTGATAGAATAGTGGAGGAAATGAAGATGGTATCTAATGATTGGCATGATTTAGATAATGGTCAGGCTTATATATTTCATTTTAATTATACCAAATAATAAAA
>CAYMMH010000024.1:0-6869 GCA_964391525.1 uncultured Gammaproteobacteria bacterium
TTTATTTCATCGGACAAAAAAATGCGGAAAGAAAGAATTTTTTCTTTAGGTTCCATTTTTAGAAATGAAAATTTAAAACATATTCAACACGGAGCAACATTTATACCATTCATTGTAAAATCCGAATGTGTTTTTAGACCTATTGTGAGTAATGATCTAAAATATTACGAATTTAATGCTGGTGACATAATCCTATTGAAAAAAGAATTACCGATTGAAGCTAAATGAAGTTTATTTTTCAAAAAAAAACAAAGACTTAGTTATAAACGCTAGGTCTTTTTTAATTTACTTGATATTTTCTTTATTAGATAATTTTTGGTGGTATTATAAAATAATAAATAAATTTAATTTGACTATTTTTAAATAAAGTTGTAGTATAAAAACGATATTATAACCATTTAGGAAGTAATTTGATTGTTTTATCGATTACGCCCTGGCGTAATCTTTTATTTTTTTTAAAAAATATATATGGAAATTAGAAATATAGCCATTATAGCTCACGTTGATCATGGCAAAACAACTTTAACTAATTCTTTAATGAGACAAACAGGTATGGCTGAAGAAGGTTTTAGTATGGATAGTAATGCTTTAGAAAAAGAGCGGGGAATTACTATTTATTCTAAAAATACATCAATTATTTATAAAAATACAAAAATAAATATAGTTGATACTCCAGGACATGCTGATTTTAGTTCAGAGGTGGAAAGAATCTTAAGATCAATAGATTGTGTTTTATTATTGGTTGATGCTCAAGAAGGACCGATGCCTCAAACTAAATTTGTTTTAAAAAAATCTTTAGAATTAGGATTAAATCCAATTGTAGTGGTTAATAAAATAGATAAACCGGCAGCCAGACCAAAAGAAGTGGTAGAAATGATTTATGAATTATTTTTAGATTTAGGTGCTAATGATAAACAGCTTGATTTTCCTATTATTTATGCCGTTTCCAAACAAGGTATTGCTAAAATAAATTTAAGTGATGAATCTGATAGTTTAGAACCTTTACTTGATGTTATAATTGAAAAAGTTAAACCGGCTTCTAGTGATGATTTAAATAAATTACCTTTAACAGTTCAACCTTTTAATTTAGCTTATGATAATTTTTTAGGTCGTTTAGCTATTTGTCGAATTTATAGTGGAGTTGTAAAAAATGGTCAAGAAGTTATAGTTAAAACTTTAAATGGTGAGACTCGGAATAGACGCATAACAAAGTTATTTACTTTTCAAGGTTTAGAAAGACAAGAAAAAGATGAGGCTTCAGCCGGAGAAATTATTATGATAGCCGGTTTGCCAAATATATATATCGGTGAAACAATTTGTAAAAATACCGATCAAGAACCATTGCCAGCTATTAAAATTGATGAACCAACAATTTCACTTGATTTTTTAGTTAATAATTCTCCTTTCGCCGGTCGAGAGGGAAAATTTGTTACCAGCCGACAATTGAAAGAACGATTAGAAAAGGAATTAGAAATTAATGTTGGTTTAAAAATAGATTTTTCTGATAATAGTTTCTATAAAGTATATGGTCGAGGAGAATTGCATATAGCCATTTTATTGGAAAATTTACGACGGGAAGGTTTTGAACTTCAAGTTTCACAACCTCAAGTAATTATAAAAAACATTGATGGAGTAAATTATGAACCCTTTGAAGAAGTAACCGTGGATATTCCGGAAAAAATGTCAGGAACTGTTATTGAAAAATTATCAAAAAGAAAAGGTCAGATAATAAATATAAAGAATATCAACGGACAAGTTCGTTTAAATTTTGAAATACCAACTCGTGGATTATTGGGTTATCGTAATGAGTTTGTAATTGATACCAAGGGTGAAGGTATATTATGTTCTCATTTTTTAGATTTTAAACCTTTTGTAGCTAATATAGAAAGAAGTGAATTAGGTTCAATGGTCTCAATGATTTCTGGAAAAGCTTTAGCTTATTCTTTATGGAATTTACAAGAACGAGGTGTTCTATACATTGGTCCCAATATTGAAGTTTATGAAGGTATGATAATAGGAAATGTATCTAAGGGTAATGATTTATCTGTTAATCCGATAAAGGGAAAAAATTTAACCAATGTAAGAGCTTCTGGTTCTGATGAAGCTATTAAATTAACCCCTCCCTTAGAATTAAATTTAGAAATAGGTCTTGGTATTATGAATAATGATGAATATTTAGAGGTTACTCCTAAAAGTATTCGTTTACGAAAGAAATACCTAACCGAACAAGAAAGAGTAAGAGCTAAAAGAAAATAATTAAAAATATTGACAAAATATAACATTCGTTATATATTTATTAAATGTTCATTAAAATACAATAAATAATAAAAAAAATAAAAAAGATGGAAAAACAAAAAAATCAAGAAAATGACAAAAGTATTAACGAAAAAGGCAACGAATTATTAGAAGTTATTAAAAACAGCAAATGTAAGATTTCTTCTGTTTCTATTATAAATAGAAGAGGGAAAACAGTTGTTATGAAAGATGATCCTCTCTTTTTTAAATTAATTGAAGATGAGACAGAGCAAGATAATGATAAGGATATGCCTGTTTGTTTTTTACGGAAAAACAAGCATAATGCCTCTTTTTTAATGATTAAATTTTGGGATACAGATTTATTTATGTCTTTATATGATAATGGATTCAAAGTTGGTTATAATTCGTATAAAGAATCACCAAAATTCTATATCATTATTTCATTAGATAAAATTAAAGATTTCGATTACTGGAATTTAGAAGGACAAAAATTAGCAGAAAATTATTAATATTCTTGTTCTCAAAAAGATTTAAAGACTATGTTCCCATAGTCTTTTTTTATTTTCTATAAAAATAAAATTATGGTATAGTTTTATTAGTATAATATTATGAATAGAATTATAAATTTAAATAATAAAGAAATAAATTATCAATTAAAATCAAGTCGTCAATTTAAACGAATAAGTTTAAAAATTTATGGCGATGGTCTTTTTGTTGTTAGTAAACCTAAGATAGTCGGAATAAGTTTTGTTGAAAAGTTTATAAAAAGTAAGTCAAAGTTGATTATGGAAAAATTGGAAAAAATAAATATTCCGAATGTTGGTCTTAAACTAGCCGAAAGACGAGAACGATATTTAATCTATAAAGAACCAGCTCGACGTTTGATTGAAAAAAAGGTTCTTTATTTTAGTCAAATTTACGACTTTTCCCATAATAAAATAAGTATTAGAAATCAAACTACTCGCTGGGGAAGTTGTTCTAAAAATGGTAATTTGAGTTTTAATTATAAAATAATATTTTTATCGGACAATATGATTAATTATATTATTATTCATGAATTATGTCATCTAAAAGAATTTAATCATTCCAATCGTTTTTGGGATTTAGTAAGCTCTATAATTCCTGATTACAAGAATATTAAGAAAGATATTTTGTCGCATCATTTATAATTTTTATAACTTTTAGCTAAAATTTAAAAATAATTTAAAGAGTCGTTAAGACTCTTTTTTTATTATAATAAAGCGATTCGTCTTTTTTTAATATGGTTAAAATTAAAGAAGGTTTTACGCTTTTATTTTTAAAAGTAACAAAATCTTAAAACTGTATTTGGCGTAGTTATTATTAATTATATTATTTTAATTTCTTTAGAATTAAAACGATGTTATTGTTTCAATAACTACGCCAGAGGACGATTTAAATTTAAATTATTTTTTATGAAAATTAATTATTTTTTTAAAAAGGTAAAAAATTTTTTTAAACAAAAAAGAAATATTATCTTTTTTTCTATTGGAGTGATAATTATTATGTTTATTTTTGTTTTTTTAGGAATTTATGGTCCATGGTGGAGAATTTGGCCCAAAAGACTAGAGGCTACTATCGCTTTAAATCGTTTAGCTATTTTAGTTTATAAAGAGCCATATTGTCATCAAGAATGTTATTTTACGGTAAAATCTTATGAAGAAAGTATAATGAAGGTTATGGATAAGGAAAAAATGTTTTATCGTTTATTAAATATTGTTTTTGATGAAAATGAAAATATTAATTGGAGAATTGAAGTTTTAAAAATATTATCTAAAAATATCTCACCCCTTCAATCTGTCTTTATCAATAAACTTAATTATTATTTACTTAATGATCGGGGAAATTTGGAATTAAAAAGAAATATAGTTTATCTTTTTAATGATAGTTTAAATTTGGAAACTTTTTCTAATTATTTAAAAAAAATATTTATGAACAAAAATTTTTCATCAGACAACAAAGTTTTAGTATTAGATAATTTGGATTCAATAGATGATAATGATCCTAATTTTTATATTAATATTTTAGAAACAGAAACTGATATAAATATTCTGAATAAAACTTTAAGAATTATAGGATCAGATGTTCTTTATAAAGATTATGACAAAACTTTATTAATTAATAATTTGGAAAATATTATACGAAATACAGAATCTAATTTTTCAACTCGTCGTTTATGTGTTTTTATTTTGGCTGTTTTTTTAGATGAGAAATCCAATACCGAAGTTTATAGCTTATTTGAAAAAATGGTTAATGGTGGGGATATTGATATTTTTACTCGTTATTTAATTATAGATATTTTTAATAATTATTCATTGGAAAAATATGAATTACCAGTAATTAGTGAAGAAGATTGGAATCTGTATCATCAAAATTATTAGAATTTAAAACTAAGGATTGGTATTTACCATGATTTAAATATAAATTAATTTTCGGTCTATGTTTTTTGGAAAAAAAATGGCGCTTATTTTAAGCGCCTTGGCTTTAAATTTTATTTGTTTTCAATCTGTTCAAGCTATGCCCTTGGGAACTCTTTTGTATAGAACTTCCGGTGATGGTAAATTATATGGCTATAATACTGAAGATTTTTTAACTATCAAAAATAAAAGAATAAATAATATTTATAGTGGTCATGTTGCTATTTATGTAGGAAAAGAAAATGGCGTTGATTATATAGTGGAAGCTTCTTCGAACGGTTTAGTTAAAACTCCAGCTAAATATTTTTTAAATACTAATAATAATGAAAAACTTTTAGGAGCTAAGGTTCCTAAAAGTTTATCCGAAACTCAAAGAATAAAGATTGTAGAATTAGCTAAAACCTTAGCTAACTCTAATTTAGCTTATGATTTTGATTTTAAAAAACAAAAAGGTCCGGATAGTGGAACCTGGACTTGTGTTGGTTTGACCGAAAAAATTTATGAAAGTGCTAATATTTCTAATCCAATTGATTTATCAAAATTAGAATATAATCCAATTTATTACGCTATTGATATAACTCCTGATGGTTTTGACAATTTTAGTATTGTTAATCAAAAAACAGGTGATTGTATGTCAAAGAATTTAGAATTTTCAAAAATTTCAGCTATTAGAAAAACTATTATTCCGTTATCAGAAATATTTGGTTTTAATGCTGGATTGGAATATCAAAATGAACGTTATTTCTTTTTTCCTTTAACTCAATATTATCAAAATGATTTACGAGATATTGAAGTTGATATTGATATAGGGAGTGGATTTTCTGATTCAGAAATAAGAGGTGATATTCCTAAAGTAGCTATGATTTTTAAATGGACTTTAATTAATTATCCAAGTTCAGTTATAAAAAAAATAATTAATAATATTTCCAATAAGGAAGAATTGGTAATTGATGATTCCATTACTGATGAAAATTATAATTCTTCTAGTGATTTTAATGACACAGCTACTGGTAGTATTAAAAACATATCAGAATCTCTTCCGATTACAAAGGTTTCGGAACTTGTTTTAGGTAAAATAAAATCTTCGGTTACGGTTGAAGATAATAAAATTAATGCTTTTGATTCTAATGTTGATAATATAGATAATAATGATGATAAAGATGAAAATGAAGATACAAATGATAATTCTGATGATGTAGTGATTGATAATAATAACGAAAATAATAATAATGAAAATAATAATAATGAAGAAAATAATAATGAAACTGAAGAACATCAGGACGAGGAAGTTGAAAATATTGATAATAGCGAAGATGAATCTGATTATTATTCTATTTTAGCCAATAAAATAATTATTAGCCGAATTTATTCTACTTTAAGTAATGATTATATAGAATTATATAATCCTACTACAGTTGATATTGATTTAGAAGAATTTAATTTTAGATTATACAAGACAAAAACTTCAGCCGTTCCGTCTTTAATGGTTCGTATTGGTAATACCGATGATGGTTCTTATCCTGGTGGTACAATTATAAAAGCTAAAAGTAAGTATCTAATAATTAGATCAAGCGCTGAAAATAATTTAAAATCCTTAGCTCAAGCTATAATCATCAAAGATAATTTTTCTTTTACCGGTGATGCCTATACTATTTATTTAAGTAAAGGAGCGGTATCTAATGATAATGATGAAGATATAATAGATAAAGTTGGTTATGGTGGAGCAAAATATTATGAAAAATATCCGGCAACAGAAATTTTTAATGATCATATTTTAGTTAGAAAAGCTAAAAGTGATTCTAATTCATGGGATATGTCAGAATCGGGAAGTCATTATTCTTTGGGAAATTCTTATGATAGTAATAATAATAATTTTGATTTTGTTTTAGTTTCTTTAATTAAGGAAGATAATAATTCTAATAATGAGAATAATAATTCTGATGAAAATAATAGTAATTCTAATAATGAAAATAATATAAATAACAATAATGATAATAATAACGAGACTAATAATTCTTCTACTATAAAAAATGAAGAAGATCCTGAAAATAATATTAATGATTTAGAAAAAAATAAAGCTAGGTCTTTATTAATAAGTCGTATTTATGCCACTTTAACCGATGATTATGTGGAATTATATAATCCAAGTTCCGAATCAATAAATTTAGCTACTAGCGG
>CAYMMH010000025.1:0-1575 GCA_964391525.1 uncultured Gammaproteobacteria bacterium
TAATAAACAATATTTATAGGGTTAAAATGATATATCCTTGACAATAATTAAATATTATTATTTTTTTATAAAATTATATGGATCTAAAAATAGAACAAGAATTCTTCAATAAGGGGTCTAATTTACTAGCCGCTATAGATGAAGTAGGTCGAGGTCCTTTGGCTGGTCCGGTGGTCAGTGCTTGTATTATTATAGATAATAATTTCAAACTTATTCCTGAATTAGAAAAGGTTAGAGATTCTAAAAAATTAAGTGCTAAACAACGAGAAGCTCTTTTCCCCATAATCAAAGCTAATGTTAAAGCTGTAGCTATTGGAATATGCGATAATGAAGTTATAGATAAATATAATATTTTACAAGCAACTTTTTTATCAATGAAAAAGGCTATTAAAAAAACCGGTTTGAAACCGGATATTGTTTTAGTTGACGGTAAATTTGAAATACCAAAATTAAATATTAAACAGAAGGCTATAATTTCCGGTGATGATTCTGTTTTTAGTATAGCCATGGCTTCAATAATAGCTAAAGTTAGTAGAGACTATATGATGGATGAATTTCATAAAAAATATTCTCTTTATTCTTTTAATAAACATAAAGGATATGGAACTAAATTACATTTACAAATGATAGATCTGTATGGACCCTGCCCCATTCATCGTTTAAGTTTTGCTCCTTTTAACGTAAAGCGAACATAATTCTGTTTAATGATTTTTCTTTTCCTAATACTTCAGCTATTTCTAAAGGACTTGGACTATTTTTTTCTCCACTCAAAGAAACTCGTAACGGCCATAAATAATCGCCGTTTTTTTTATTATTATTTTTGATATAGGAAAAAATTAAATTTTCTAAATATTCTCTATTCCAATTTTCTTTATTAACATCTTTTAAAAGATTATGAATTTCTTGTAAATTATTTTTTATTTTATCTAAATCTAAATCTTTCCAAATTAATAAATTTTTATCATAGTCTAAAGTATCTTTAAAAAGAAATTCACTTAAAATAATAATGTCTTCTATTTTTTTTAATCTATCTTTATTTAAATCTATAACTTTTTTTATAAAAACATTATCTGTTTTTTTATTAATTAATCCGGCTTCCATGAGATAAGGATAACATAAATTAAGTAATTCTTCAGAATTTTTTTGTCTAATATAATAACCATTTAAATAATCTAATTTGTCCAAATCAAAGATAGCTGGACTAGAACCCATACCATTAATTCCAAATTTTTCTATTATTTCTGATAAAGACAATATTTCTTGATCATCCTTAGGGTGCCATCCAAGTAAAGCACAAAAATTAATTATAGCTTCTGGCAAATAACCTTTTTTTCTATAATCTTCAACAAAAACATCTCCTTGTCTTTTACTTAATTTCCCTCCTGTTTTATTCAGTATTAAAGGTAAATGAATAAATTTTGGTATTTCCCAGCTAAAAGATTTATATAATAAAACATTTTTTGGAAAACTGGCCAACCATTCGTCACCTCTAGTAATATGACTTATTTCCATTAAATGATCATCGATAATAGCTGCTAGCTGATAAGTAGGAATGCCATTTGATTTCATTAAAAC